>JAPDPR010000010.1:0-76983 GCA_034506335.1 candidate division KSB1 bacterium | reverse complement strand
GGCACTTCGCGCGCCAAAGCCGGTGCGCCGCATCGTCTCCAGGCGGTCCCCATGGTCCGCGAACAGGGTACGTTGCCCATCGCTGACCACGATTTCATCCACGAAGAAACCCACCAAGGTGGAGTCGTCCAGTGTGCACAGCCCCATGTCGGAGGCAAAAGCGAAGCGAATCACCACGCTGTCGGCGCGATAGGGCGAGAGGTCGACTTCAACGCTTCTCCAGCCGCCGCTCTTGCCGGTCCATCCGGGGATGCCCACCCCCATGTTCCAGCCTTGTTCTTTATTGCCGAAGCTCCACAGACTGCGCCGGTCGTATGCCGGGCTTATGGGTTCGGCAACCCTGAAGCTGCGCCCATTGTCAGTGGAGACCCACACATTGCAACCGTCCCAGCCGTCCCAGGGGGATTCGGCGCCGCCAGGGTCTTCTACCGCCCACATGCTGACGCACCGCAGACGAGGGGCACTGGTGTGCGAGAGCTGCAGAGTGGGCGTGTCCAGATACTGCAACCAGTGGTTCTCGTAGCCGCCGATTGCTGGGTCGCCACACCACCAACTGAGAGCGTCATAGGCCATGAAGGAATCAGGGTGAAACATCAAGGGCACCTGGTAGTCGATGGCCGAATACTCCAGGGGCACGGTGCCGACATTTGTGAGTGAGAGGAGCGCTGTGGTAGAATCGCCCTCGGTCACCGTGACGTCGATGTGTGCGGGGGTTACAGCGAGGGCGCGTCCGGTGACGGCGTCCCAGATGCACGGCATATAGCGGCCAATGCCGCAGTTGTTCCACTTGATACGGAAGAAGCCGCGGTCACCCCACTCTCTGCCCCAGCTGTTCTTGCAGATCCAGCTCTGTTCGTAGTCGTTCCAGCCCACGATGAGAATGCCGTGCCCGCCCAATTCCTGACCGCTCACATGCTCGTACACACCTCCTGAGTAGGCGGTAAAGTCCTCGTACACGGTGAAATGGGCCGAGACCGGGTGACGAAACACTGCAGCTTTGATGTTCTCTGTGAGTGCCTCTTCAAAGGTGATGTAGCCCCAGCCCGGTACTCTGACGGCTTGCGAGGCCCAATCCGGGCAGGCTGCGGCACAGGGGACCTTGTCGTCTGCCTGGTAGGGGAGGCATTTTTCCGGTGGGATGCCGGTCGTGCGGGCGAACTCCAGTACCCCACCGATATCCCCGCCGCCACACGAGCCAACGCCGGCGCAGGACAACACGAACTGCTCTGAAAGGTCCGGTGGAGACGTCGGCGCATTGTGGTGGATCATCCACCAGCTTTCGATCTGGGCCACGGCGGAAAAGTCCCAGCAGCTGCCACACGGGCCCTGGTTGCGCACGGGGGTAACCCAGTTGCCGTTGTTGTTGCGCCAGTCCCACACGGGGGGCAGGTCCGCGATGCGCGGCAAAAGCAAGAGTGTGGCTGCCGTCTGGTCGGGCATCTCGACGGAAGTGCCGCACAGTGCCTGTTGCTCGGCGAACGACAGCGCGGTGACCCAGTTGCTAGCCGCGCTCCAGTTGGCCCCATGCGCCGCGATGGCACGCCGCAGTGCCTCGATGTTCTGTGCTTGTGTGGGACTTGCAACCACGCTCAGTAAGAGAACTAGCCCTACGCTTGCCCCTGCTCCGTACGCGCGTCTCATGCCCCATCGCTCCTTGATTTGGTTTAGCGCAAGTCGGAGAGGATCTGGTACACGGCCCTGTCTCGGTTGCCCCGCCAGAATTCCAGGTTAAAGTCGCATATCTCCAGCCACCGGAAGCACGCGCGCCCGGCCTTTTCCACCTTCACGAGAAGAACGCCGTTTGTACCCCAGTTGTTGATCTCGCCAAACGGGTTTGCACCCAGCGGGAAGAGTCCGTCGTCGTCCGTCTTCCCGGAAAATGCCGGAGGAGGGGCAATGCGCTTTTCGGTGTAGCCGAGCGGCTCCGCCCGGTAGACGCTTACCGCGACGTTCCGCAGCGGGCGATGATCGGCGCTCAGCACAAGAAGTTGGTTGTCGGCGGGCAGGTCAAGCAGGTACTCGCCAAAGTGGCCGCGGCGTACGCCCTTGTCCCGGTTCAGCGACGCCGCAGTATGCTCGCAGAAGAAATGCACCTCATCCTGCGGCAGGTAGATGCCACTGTGCATCAAACAGTGGCGGTACTTTGAACGGTACGCCTCATGATTGACCAGGTTCTGTTGAGCGGTGACGTCCAGGCAGTAGAGGTCTATGCGTCCGATTTGGTGGCCAAGCTCATGAATCAGCGACCACTCATGTGCTATGGCCCAAGGATTCTTTTCATAAAACTTGTCGGTCAAGTAGGTGGCTTTGAACCCCCAGCGGCCGTCCCACTCTATGTCTTCGGGCGCGTGTGTTCCCTCCGGGTCCAGCTCCCCATCCGGATGGATGGTGATCATGTCCAGACGCACGCGTTCGGTGACACCGTGAGGCGAGGTAGGATAGATTGCCGCGCGAAACAGATCGTTCATCAGTGCCACCTGACTTTGCGCCCAGTCTTCCCAGGAGTATGTGCCCCACGAGTTCTTTATGGTGCCAAAATAGTCGTAGAGAGACTGCTCCACATGAAAGTGGAAGGAAAGTGCATCAGTGCGGTCGGTGAGCTGATTGTTGCGCTGGCTAAGCTCCGGGATCACGTCCTGCGGGTCGACCTGAAAGGAGACGGTGTGCGGGCCATCCTGCCACCGCCAGGTGAGCTTGAAGGTTGCCTCCTGTTCCGGCACAAGTGCACCGCCCTGGGGAGCGGCAACGACCTGTCCGTCAATGGCCCAGAGGCAGGCATAGCCTGCAACGGGCGCATTACCATGGTTCTTCACATGAGCGGTAAAGGTGACGGTGTCGCCAGGAGCAGGCCAGCGCTTTTTCGCCTCTTCCTCTGGGGTGAGGTAGGGGCGTACATCGCCCACCAGTCCATCGGCACGGCGATGGTAGGAGACCACCAGGCGCGGATAGCGCGGCGTACGACTGATAAAGGTCACATCTAAATCAGGGAGGTCGGCTGGCTGGTCAGCATGGCAGAATGCTAACCCTGCCATCCACGTCCAGATCGTGGTAATAGCTATGAGCGCTTTTTGCCCAAGTGGGATTCTCAGCGGCAAGGTGGTTGGCATGGGGTTGGTTCTCTGGTGTTTGGTGGCCATTACGGTGAAGGCTGCGGTCGCGATACCTGGCGAAAGACCTCGGCCTCCACAAACAGGCGGAAGAGCTCGCCATCAAGTAGTCCTGCCTGCACCTCACTGCGCAGAATGTCCAGGGCCTTCTCCGTGGGCACGGCACGCTTGTAGGGACGGTCCCAGGCGGTCAGGGCGTCATAGATGTCGGCAATGGCCATCATGCGCGACTGCACCGGTATATCCGGGGCGGAAAGGCGCCGCGGGTAGCCACTGCCATTCAACTTCTCATGGTGGGCATAAGCAATCTCTGGTACCGGTTTAAGCTCGGAGGTCCAGGGAATCTTGCAGAGGAAATTGTACGTATGGGTGACGTGGGATTCTATTTCGGCGCGCTCCTCGTCGCTCAGACTCCCTTTGGGGATGGAGAGGAGCTTGACTTCGGCCTCGTCCAAATAGCGAATACGCTCACCGTCGTCTTCGAACCAAAGCTCAGCAATCTCCAGAAGCTTCTCCAGGCCCCCTTGCGGCAAGACTGTGGGCTCGTTTGCCTTGATGATGAACTCCAGGTAGTCGTCCAGTTCACGCAGGCGCCTGGCGAATTCTTCGTCCAGGTGTTCAGATGCCCGGAGTGCCTCTTCGCGCGTGGTGGTGAGGAAGTAGCGCACTTTTTCGGCGGTGTACCGCTGTTGCAGCGCCCGTTTCAGATAGCGAAATCTCGCTTTGATGATGTCCAACTGTGTCGGATAGAGCTTCTTTGCCTTGACGAGCACATGCTCCCGTACTCCTATTTTCCCAAAATCGTGCAGGAGCCCAGCGTACTTGATCTGTTGGATCTGGTCGCGTGTAAAGTGCACGTCGCGGTATGGACCTGTGTTCACGCGGTCTACTACCTCGGCGATCCCCACCGACAGGGTCGCCACGCGCTCGGAGTGTCCGAAGGTCGTAGGGTCTCGTTGTTCGATGGCCAGAACCGAGGCGCGCACAAACCCTTCGAAGAGCTCCTTGATCTCCTGATATAGGCGGGTGTTTTCGATGGCCACCGCCGCCTGACTCGCAAGCGAAGAGGCCAGATGAACGCATTTTTCGTCGAAGGGGAGTATTTCCTCGGCAATGGCCTCCGGGGTAGTCAACTTTGCTTCCCAGTGGCGCTTGCGGTTGATGAGCTGCAGCACGCCGATGATCTCGCCCTTGTGCGTGCGCATGGGCACGCCGAGAATCGACTTGGTGCGGTAGCCGGTGCTCAGGTCAAAGCTGCGATTGTGGCTGAACTCGGCGTCCGGGGGCAGATCGTAGGCATCTTCGATGTTGAGCGGCTCACCAGTCAGGGCCACATAGCCGGCCATGCTGCGCTTCTCGATGGGCATCACGAACTCGTTGTAGCTAATCTGCAGCGAATCGTTGTGGGAGAGTTTGAAACGGAGCTGCTTGCTTGCCAAGGGGTTGTGTTCGTCGATGGGCACGCCCGGTTTCTGCTCCACAAGGTACAGACTCCCCGCATCGGCAGAGGTGATCTCTCGACTTTTGCGCAAGATCATCTCCAGTAGCACGTCCAGGTCCCTTTCCGAGGACAGGGCGATGCCGATCTGGTTAAGCTCGTGAAGGTCTTGGGCCTGTTCCTCGAGCTGGGCCGACAATGCCCGCACGTTCTGCCTGAGCAGCAGATGGGCACGGGCATTATGCACCAGGCGGGCTATGCGCAAGGGCGAAGCCTGGGGCTCGAGCACATCGTAAACGAACTCGTGGTCCAGTCCCTCTTGGGCGTCGTCACCCACAAGCACGAGGAGGAGCCGTTCCTCCTGCCAGGCCTTGCGCAGGGCTGATATCACCTCCGGCACAGCCGCGACCTGGGGCCTGGCAATGACCAGACGGAACTCGTTGCCATCCAGCTCCCGCAAGAGGTCGTCGGGAGAGGAGACCACGCACACCTGAAGCTCTGGGCCCCAGTTCCGGGTCACTTCCTCCAAGGGGAGACCAGTGTCATCTGCCTGAACGATTACCTTAAGCGTACCTTGTTGCATGTTCACCCGCCACGTTGGAAAGGAGCCGCTGCGACGCGCCTTGAAATATACCACCGGGCGTGCAGAAATTCAACCGGTTTCTCCCACGGGGTTGGCTTTCGCCCTGGCCGCGGGTTCAGCACGCGCAGTCAGGTAGACACCAACCAATGTGATGATACCGCCAAGGGCCTTGACTGCGGATATCGACTCGCCCAGCACGAGGTAGGCCAGAATGGTCGCCCCGACCGGTTCACCCAGCACGAGGACGGAGACAACCGAAGCGGACAGGAAGCGCAGGCCGTAGTTGAAGCTGGTGTGCCCGATCACTTGCGGCACAAGGGCAATGAGGACGAGGAGCACAAGCGTGTGTGCTGGATAGGGCCAGAGGGGGGCTCCGCTAAGCAACGCCAGCGCGGTGAGCAGGACGGCCGCGGTGCTGTAGACGACGGCGGCATAGGGCAGAATGCCTATGGTAACGCGCAGACGCCTCCCTGCCAGCCAGTAGCCTGCGGCGCCCAGTGCCCCCGCCACAGCGAGCAGGTCGCCGTGCACAGTCATCGCGCCGAGGGACAGGTCTTGGCTCGCGATGATGGAGCCTCCCAGCACGGCCACGCCTATCCCCACCACTTGGAGCCGAGCGGGGGCTTCCCGGAGGACAACGTAGGAGCCGAGAGCCACGAAGATGGGGGCCGTCTGCACCAGGAACACCGAGCTCGCCACCGAGGTGTGACGGAGTGAAGTGATCCACGTCGCAAAGTGAAGGCAAAGGAAGCCCCCCGAGGCAAGGGCCAAGCGCAGCTGAACAGGAGAAAAGGGCCTGAGCACCGCTCCCCCCTTGAGGAGCGAGGCGGCTACAAATACCCCCGCGGCGATGCTCAAGCGGTACGCGGCAATGGTGAGAGGCGGGGCAGCGCAGAGCTTAATGAGAATCGATGCTGAAGAGACCGCAGCAATGCCGACGAGCACCAACAGCCAGATGAGACGGGTGGGATGTCGGTGCCAACGAGCGCCCATGTCAACGCCTCACATTGAGCACCACGGTCCACAGGTCGTGCGCCACCTCTGTGGCTGGGAACAGTGCACGGCTCTCGCTGAGCAACGGGGCCACATCCTCTACGTAGCGTGCACTGATGTGGGTGAGCACGAGGCGCCGTGCGCATGCCTGCACGGCTACCTGCGCTGCCTGTGCTGCCGTCGAATGGCCGCTTTCCCGAGCACGTGCCACCTCCTTCGTGGCGAAGGTGCCATCGTGGATGAGGAGGTCCACCCCCTGGGCAAGCAACACTGAGCCAGCACAAGGGCGAGTGTCCACACAGTAGGCAATTTTGCGCCCTGGTCGCGGGGGCCCTACAACTGCCTCCGGACGTACTTCTCTGCCGTCACTTAGCGTGATAGTTTCTCCGCGCACCAGCGCCTGGCGCTGTGGCCCTGGAGGCACGCCCAAGCGTGCCGCGGCCTCCGCGTCGAACTTGCCAGGCAAATCGTCCTCCGCAAAGCGGAACCCTAGGCAGCTCACCGTGTGGTCAAGCCAGCGTGCGCGGATAATGGCCTGAGGAATGCGCAGCACCCATTCCTCGCTATCCTGCGGCACCTCGTTCACCTCCAACGGAAACGATGGAACCGACCCGGCTAACCGTTGAGTGGCGTGTAGATACTCCTCCAAGCCGGCTGGACCCAATACGCGCAAGGGTGCCGTGCGGGAGGCCAAGGAAAGGGAGGCGAGAAGCCCAGGCAAACCGAAAAGGTGATCGCCGTGGAGATGCGAAATGCAGACACACCGGATTTTGGACGGCGATAGGCCGGCGCGCATCAGCTGAAACTGTGTTCCTTCGCCACAGTCAAACAGCGTGATCATGCCCGCATGGGCAAGGGCCACTGCAGGGAGCGCCCTGTTCGGCATCGGGATCGAGGCCCCAGTTCCCAGAAACGTCACTCTCACCGCTTTGCGCTCCCTAACTTAGTCAGGGTCAGTGTCTCGCTTGGTAAATTCAGGGCAGAAGCGCTCCTCGTGTCAAATGCGGAGCTGGCCTAACCCCGTCCCAAGTTTCCCATGCGGCGGTCCGCCTACGGGTTCTTCGGATTGCCACCCGGTTAGGCTCTGGTGGGCTTTTCTGGTGCTCACTGTTCCCCAGCCTGCGCTCTGCCTCGGCCAAAACGGTTCTCCGTGCCAGCAAGCAACCTACTGATGTTGCTGCGGTGGGCGAAGATGATGAGCCCTGCGACAAGGGCGGCGAACACCAGGAGAAAGGTGTCCACCTGTCGATGAAGGGCTACCTTGTAAAAGACGAGAATCAGTGGCAGAAGGGTCACCGCAGTGAGGGAGGCAAGCGACACATAGCGGGTGCTGAAAGCCACGGCAAGAAACACCGCGGCGCAAATGAGGGTGGGCAGCGGATAGAGAGCCAGCATCACCCCAGCGCCAGTGCCGACCCCTTTCCCGCCGCGAAAGCCAGCGAACACGGTGTAGATGTGTCCCACAACCGCACTGGCTCCGGCCAGGATTTGCACCAACGAGAAGTGATCGGGCAATACCGAAGCCCCCAATGGCGCGATGAAGCGGGCTGCGACAAAGCCTTTGCCCACGTCGACGATCATGACCACGAGCGCGAGCTTCCACCCCAGCACTCGCAGCACGTTGGTGGCACCGGCATTGCCGCTGCCATAGTCGCGGATGTCTATGCCACGAAAAAGCCTGCTGACAATGATGCTCGTGGGCAGTGACCCCGCCAGATAGCTAAGGACGATCACCAGAAGCAGCCTAAGCATCGTTATCTCCCGAAAGGGCAAGACTGAAAATGGTATAGGTCTCCAGGCCCGTCACCATCCCGTGGCAAGGCGAGCGGCGGAAGGAGACGCCCTGGAGGGGTGATTACCTCACCGCCTGAGCCATAGTTTACAAGGCCCCCTCTGTTTCCGCAGCGAGGTTGTCCGCGGCTAAGCATGGCCCGATGGAGAGCCCGAACGTCGGTTCGCCGCCGAACGGTTCAGCTCTGCGCCCTGGGCCCCCGGGGCAAGGAAGCGGAATCCTGCCTGTGTGCGCCACCCCCTATGTTCGTCTGGTCGCCGGTTCCATGCCCAGCACGGCCACGGCCGCTGCCCCGGGTCCCACGTGTGCGCCGAGCACGGGAGAGGCATCCAGCACCCAAATCCCTTGCTGTCCAGTTGCAGCTTCAATCCGGGTCGCGAGCCATTGCCCCAGATGGGGGGCATGCGAATGTGCCACTGCAAACTTTGGGTCTGCAAAACGACGCGCGTGAGCGAGGGCCAATTGCAGGACCTTCCTCCGCGCCGCTTTTTCGCCGAAGGTCCTTGCAACCTCTGAGGCTGCACCCTGTTCATCCAGGGTGAGCACGGGTTTGATGCCGAACAGGGTTCCTAACCCGCCCTTGAGCCAACTGACTCGGCCGCTGCGTCGGAGGTAGCGCAGCGTAGGCACTGCGACCCATATCCGCACATTATCCGCGGCGCGCCGGACACGTTCGACCACTTCCTCAACACTCAACCCGCGTCGCACCGCGGCTACCGCCTCCTGGACGATCAGGCCAAGTGCGATGGAGGCACTCTTGCCGTCGATCACGAACAGCCTGTCGCTTGGGCACTGCTGCGCGGCAGTTCTGGCCGCCTGGAGCGTGCCGCTCAGCGCTCCAGAAAGGTGCACCGCTATTACTGACTCGTGACGCTCAAGCGCCTGGCGATATGCTCGGAGAAAGTCTCCCGGTGCCGGCTGCGAGGTGGTGGGATGAAGTTCGGAGCTCAGCAGGCGTTCGTAGAAGCCATCTGGCCCCAACTCGACTTTGTCCAGGTACGCGGTGTCGCCAAAGCGCACCGTGAGCGGGACCATGGCAATCTGGTGCCGCTGCGCAAAACCTGCAGGCAGATCACAGGAGCTGTCGGTGACGATGCCAATGCCCTTGCGGCGGAGCCGGATCTTAGCCTTACGGTGTTGCGCATGCATGTCGTCGATCTTGACCGCAGAGAGCTCTCCGTAGCGCGCCAGCAGCTCCAGGACTTTCTGCGGCTCGTCGGTGTGTAGGTGGACGCGGAGCTTGGCGCGTCTACCCGCCACAATGAGGGAGTCGCCTAGAGGGCCCAGTGTGGAAGTCAGCCGCCAGCGGCCCACCCTTGAACCCGAAAGGACGCACTCGGTACAATAGCGGTAGGTTGGTCTTTCCGTCCCCTCGGCGCGTGGGAGCTGCAGCCGGGCGGCGATGCGCCTGCGCAGCGCCGCCCCTCGGACCCGACCCGTCTCGATAAAATCCACAATGCCTTCCAGCAGGTGGACAAAACCTTGTGCTCCCGCATCCACCACGCCTGCCCGCGCCAGTACGTCCAACTTTTTGGGCGTTTCCGCCAAAGAACGCCTGGCTTCCGTCAATGAGTCGCGCAGCAGTTCCGCAAAGTCGCTTTTCTGCTCGGATTGGCGGTGGAAGTGCGTTGCCCAATCGCGCATCACCGTGATGATGGTTCCTTCGCGGGGGTTCGCGATCGCTTGCCTGGCGCGTTCGGCCGCGCGCAGCGCTGCCCTGCCAAATGCGCGCGCAGAGACCCGCAGCTTGCCCTGCAACTCCTCACGCAGTCCTTCAAAGAATTGCGCCAGAATAGCCCCGGAATTGCCGCGCGCTCCGTTCAAAGCGGACTCGGCCACTAACTTGCCCACATCGCTGATGGAACATCCTTCACAGCCCTCGGCTGCCTCGGCCACTTGACGCATGGTGCTGGCCATGTTGGTGCCGGTATCGGCATCCGCCACCGGAAAGACGTTGATGGCGTTCAGGTCGCGTTGTGCGCGAATCACAAAGTGTGAACCCGCGAGAATGGCCCGCCGTAGTCGCTGGCCGTCAAGGTAGCGTATCTTAATTGGCACGGCTGGTTGTTTTCCTCCTACTGATTGCCAAAATCACTGTTGTGCCTGTTTCCCCGATAGGGTCGCAATCCAGACTGCGTGGTTGGAGCTCTTTCTACCCCTCATCAGCTCGCTCACCGCTGAGAAGCGCATGAGAGCAGGCCTGGCAATACACCTGAGTGCGCCCAAAGGTTCCCTCAGGGTAACTCAAGGGCGTTGTGCCGAGGCCTTCTCTAGGTCAGAGCGCGGTCGAAGCGAGGGGAAGAAGCGGTGCCTCAACCGCGACGCACACCCTGAGATCATCCCCAAGGGTCCTCCTCCACCTACTTTCTGGACCCCTAGGGCGGGCCTGCTCTCCGTGCGGAGCCGGTGCAGTGCGCTCCCTACCCCGTGTCCCTCTGTTTGCTTCCGGTGGCGCGAAAGTGTTGGATCCAACGCATCGCCATTTCGTCGCGCCCGGTGAGGAGGTCGCATGCTTTCACAGCCCGCATGATCTCCGGGCGCGTGGGATCGACGATGGGGCAGGTAACCCCCGCGGCGATTGCCAGTACCAGCATGGTGACATTCAGCGCCGGGCGATCGGGGAGTCCAAATGACGTGTTGCTGACACCGAGAGTCAGATTCGTGCCTATGTGCGCACGGATGAGACGCGCCGTCTCCAACGTTACCAACGCAGCGCAGTGGTCCGTACTCACAGGGAACGCCAAAGGGTCCAGAACCACGTCCTCAATGGAGAGTCCCGCCGCAGCGGCTTTGTTCACGATTTTCTCCGCCACCTGCAGCCGTGTATGCGGCTCGGCGCTGATGCCCTTCTCGTCGTAGCACAGGCCCACTATCGCTGCCTTGTGTGCTACCGCAACAGGCAGGATGGCCTCCAATCGGTGAGATTCGCCGGTGGTCGAGTTTAGCAAAGCCTTGCCTTTGTACACCGTCAGCGCCGCTTCCATGGCCTTTGGGTTTGCTGTGTCGATAGAGAGGGGCAGGTCGGTACTTTCCATGGCTGCCTCCACTGCAGCAGGGAGCAGCTCCGCCTCATTGATGCCATCAGTTCCCACGTTCACTTCAATCACCCCCGCGCCCGCCTCTGTCTGCTCCCGTGCCCACGTGCGCACCCGGGAAAGGTCACCGCGACGAAGTTCGTCAGCGAATGCCTTCTTGCCGGTAGGGTTAATTTTTTCTCCAATGACAACCACGGGCATGTCGGCTCCGATGACAACCGTTCGACCGTCGGCTCGCCAGAGCACCGTGTGCACAGTGCTGAATGTGGTTGTTTTCTGATCCATCCTATTCTCCCAGGCTCTCGGTTTGCTCGGAACCAACCTCAGGGGCAGGTCTGACCGGGCCCGCAGACTCATCATTGTGAGGCGTCTTGCACACCTCAAAAACCTTTTCTATACTCGGCCCAACGCCGCTGTTCAACAGGACGTCCTCAGTCCTCTGTCCCGACTGGGCCATGAATATGGCTATGAGGAAATGAACCCCACTGGGCCTACCTATCGTTCGTTCTGCGCATCCTTCCCGAAAGAGGCGATGGTCTTCACCTCATCCCTAATGGTCATCGCCAAGAAGAGTTGTCACCCTGTGCCCAGAGGTGACCCCATGCCGAAGCAGAAAAGCAAAGGCACGCGCACTTGGATTCCGCCAGATTCACAGCCGACGACCGAGCCCTGAACCCCAGTGCCCCCAAGGCTGATGGCGAGGGGTCCATGGACTGAGGGAGAGCTAGCCAGAAGCCCTCGCCAGGAAGAGCAGTTTGTACCAGGGGCCCACGCGCGACCAATGGGGCCAAGCAGCCAGTGGCCAAGAACTTAAAGGAACGTGGCTGGTTACAGCTGCCTGCCGAACTGCACAGGAAGGACCCCTGCTTCTCTGCGCAAAATTCTGCACGGGTCTTGACGGCTGGCCTCCTGCTTGGGGACACTTTCTCGCCCGGTAGTTGCGCCACGGTGTAGACCCCACCCAGAACCTCGACCCAATCTCGTGCCAAGTGAGGCGCCCATCCGGCTGCTGGGGCCCATCGACCTGGCCCAACCGACTTGCGCGAGCCGGTGGAGGCGAGGACAGGATGGCTTCCGTGAGCCCCACAATTGTCCTGGGCTTTACTAATGAGCTCGAAGGCGCCCGGTACCATAGTGCAGCGGCTCTCATTCATTCGGCCGGAAAGGACCTGTCTCTTGTGCCAGCAGCTGTTTTTCCCCGCAACGCTCTTGCGCGAGTGTGGGCCGGTCACCCACAGCCAGAGGACGCCGGGCGTACCATCGCGGGTTGAGCGAGGGAAAAAACTTGCGCGTTCGCCTCATATAGGCGCGGTATCGTTCTCCAAACCGCTCGATGAGCAAAGCCTCTTCGCGCCGCAAACGGATGGTCATGAGAGAAAGGATGATGACGGTCCCAGCAAGGCCGATGACAAGGTTCTTCGAGACGAGGAATGCAGCAACGAAGAGGGCTAAATAGGAGCTGTACATCGGATGTCGCACCCATCGATAGGGACCGGTCTGAACAAGCAAGTGCCTGTCCTTAGGTAGGACCGAAGTGGTGAAGTTATCGCCCAAGGCGTGGTGTACTGCTCGGAGCACTATCAGGGCCACCAAGCCCAAGACAAGACCAAGGGCGCGCAGCGATATCGGAACGGGGACAGTCATCCAGGAACCGACGTGTAGGTCGAGTCCGTACAAGCCGATAGCAGCCAGCAAAGGGAGGCCAAACAGAACGCGGATGGCCAGCAGAACAGGACCCTCGGCCCGCAGGGAAGGGGGCTGTCTCAGCAGTCCAGCCCGCGCCTTGTAGTAGAGTCGCATCAGGGTCAGCAGCGTGAACATGGCGAAGAAGCCAGCTTTGAAGAAGGTATCCGACGTCATGCTCTTCTCCCTCGGCCTGACACCCGTCCAGGGGCCCTTTCGATGTGTGCCTGAGGGAGCACGTCCTCGATACAAGGGGAGGAGTGGCGAATCCGAGTCGCTGTTCTCGGGATGCAGACCGTGAGCACAGCACGGGAGACCGGGCGCGGGTAGTTATCGGGGGAAGAAGCGGCCATCCTCGGACCTGTTCTCTGTGAATGTGGGGGCGCCGAGAGCCTCATGAGAACTGGGCCACGGTTACGTTACTCAAGAGAGCGCCGGGCACTGATCCTGCATGCAGGCGGCCTTCCCTCCCGGTGGCGTCCTGGTACTGGGCAAGAATGTTTCGCAGGACGTCGTCAGTGTGCGTGTTAGCGGCAACGGCGACCACGCCCCCCTGTTGTCGCCCAGAGGCTCGTGCGCCGTAGAGTCCGTGGTCTACTCCATGCTCCTTGACAAGGTTCACGATCGTGTCTGCCTCTCGGTTGACGAGGGTGCAATCGCGGCGCGTACTCTCATGTGAATCGTACATAAGCCTGCCCACGTGGGCCATGGCCTCTTCAAGTTCGCCCTCGGCATCTGCCAGGAGGGTAAGCACCTGTTCTGTCCGGCGATGCTCCATCAGCAGGTGCTCGGTGCAGCTGCGCACGCGGTAGGCGGTTGCAGGGTCCACTGAGACTCCGTAGTCGCGCAAAGAGCCATGGAGTGCCTTGAACTCCCGACCCGTAAGCCTGGCGGGAAGGAGCCGCCTATAGGCGCCAAACTCACTTATGGGGATGTTACAGAGATAGCCTTCGTAGTCGTCGCGCCCGCGTGATGACTTGCGCGCGTGCCTGAGCATGATCTTCGCGCCCATGGAGGCAGCGATTTGGGCCTGAAGGTAATGCTGATCGGGTGGGCCCTGCACCAAGGTATTCAGACCCACGAAGCGCACATTCTGTGGAAGCTGTACGCGCTTGATGATCTCGCCTGGTTGGCACCGGATGGCCAGGACTTCATGTGCACCACAGAGGCAGACCGTCAAGGTGTCGGCGATACTGGCGCGTGTGCCCCAGAGACGCGTTTCTGCGCGATGGCAAAGGACCGGAATCTCGGACGCGGGCATTTCGATGCCGAACAGGCGAATGAGGCCAATGGCAGTGGCGCACACCAGGGCCGTGGAAGCACCGAGTCCGGTGCGCATTGGGATGGAGCTCTGGATACCGATGTTCACGCCAGTGTCCAGATCTGGTCCTTTCCTGTAGGCAACCAATTCTTGAAACACCGCTGCCACACTCGCCGCCCACTCCGCCTGTGGTTCTTTGGCAAAGAGCCTGGAGGCGGGGCCCGACTTTTCCGGTGCTTGCAGGGCCCGATCCAAATCAAACTCCACGGTTGAGCAAAACCCATCTTTTTCCAGGCCCAGGCTTCGCACCAGAACCCGGCGGTCGGTGCGGCGCTGTACGCCCACTACGGTGGCGTCGGAGAGTGTGGTCTGCAGCACCACCGCGCCGAAACGGGCGGCAAGTCCCCCCATCAGCTCCAGCCTGGCCGGGGCACGCACAATGTACACGTCTCGGCGCGGCGCCAAAATGCCCCCGAAGGAACGCTTCATCCCTTCGATGAACGCCTTCACTTCCAGAGGTGCTTCGTGTCTACGTATCATGGGTTTTGCGGGATTGTTTCGTTGACAGAGACGACCAAATCTTTCCTCTACCGGATGAGGCTACGAATGGCACGGAACTCCGCCGCGTCCGAGCGCTCCACCAGCTCGAACAAGACCGCTTCCACCGTAGTAACTTGCGCCCCGCGGGCATGCAGTCGCGCCAAGGCCACCTGTTTGTCCAACAGCTTGCGCGAGGTGACCCCTTCGCTGACCACATGCACCGCAAACCCTTCGGCCAGAAGATCCAGCGCGGTTTGGAGCACGCATATGTGCGCTTCCATGCCTACCACCACTACCTGCGTCACCTGGCGTTCGTTCAGCCGGCTGAGCAAGTCCGTTCCTTTGCAGCAGCTGAAATAGAGCTTGGTTAGTGGCTCGGCAGGTAGGAGCAGCTCGCGGAGTTCCAAAACGGTGGGCCCAAGCCCCTTGGGATACTGCTCCGCATAGAGCACCGGCACCCCTAGTTGCTGGCACCCTTTGATCAGCGTGGCGATGGCCTGGACAACGGTGTGGCGCTCCTCCATCACTGCGGCGAGCCGTTCCTGCACGTCAATCACCAGCAGAGCGGCTTGTCCGCGCCGGAGCAGCACTTCTGAGCTCAATTGGTTACTCCCTCTCACACTGGGTTCGGAAGGTCAAGAAACTCTACCTCAATGCCGAACTCTTGGGCCAGTTGTTCTCCCAAAACCTTGATGCCCAGGCGTTCAGTGGCGTAATGCCCAGCTGCAACGAAGTGGAGGCCGCTCTCTTTCGCCAGGTGCATGGAGGCCTCTGAAGCCTCTCCTGTCACGAAGCAGTCCAGACCCAAGGCCACTGCTTCCTGAAGGCGATGAGCGCCTGCTCCCGAGACGATACCCACTGTCTCTACAGAGTCAGGACCATAGTCAAAGATGAGCGGCGTCTTGTCATAGAGAATCTGAATTTTGTTGAATAGTACACGCGCGAGCAGTGGCTCGGAGAGCCTACCCCACCAGCCGACTGTGGCGAAACGCTGCGGGTCCAGAATACCGAGGGCCCGCGCTGCCACGGCATTGTTGCCGAATGTGGGGTGAGCGTCCAATGGGAGGTGGTAGGCAACCAACGAGATATCGTTAGTCAAGAGTGCCGTCAGACGTTTCTTCAACGCACCGGTGGCCACCCTGCTTTCCCTGTCCCAGAACAGTCCATGGTGCACGATCACCATGTCGGCGCCACGAATGTGAGCCTGCTCAAACAGTTCCAATGAGGCCGATACGCCAGTGACAATCTTGCGTACGTGCGCCTTACCCTCTACTTGTAAACCCTGAGGGCCGTAATCCTCGAACAGTTGCGGCTGTAACAGGTCGTTCAAATACGTGACAATACGGTCGCGTGCAACCACGGTCCTTTCTCCTCATCAAGAACGGAGGTCAGAAGTCACCCCTCTGCGCACATCCTCCCGCGACAATGCTTTTCCTCGTTTTCCTTCTCCCAAGCCAACGCGGAACTCTTCAGCCCTCGTTGAGCTGGCCGAAGAATTGATTTTTTTGCGAGCGAGATCTCATCAGTACCTGTTGTGGTGCATGACGTCTTTGAGCAGTCGTTTAGGCACATGCAACACTCCGTTTTCGTCGCGCCAATACTTGACGGAATCTCGGAGTGGCTCCATCTGCGGACTTTCGGCTGGGTAGCCGAGCGCCAGGACCGAGTCGATCTCGCAATGCGGCGGGATGCTCAGCGCCTGCTGCACCTTTGGTCGGTCCACCGAACCAATCCAACAGGCGCCGATGCCCATTTCCAGCGCAGTGAGGATCATGCTCATGATGGCTGCGCCCGCGTCGTGCTCGCCCCCCTGGGCGCGGCGTTCCCGGTTGAGGAGAACCACCACGTATGCGGCGGGACGTTGTCCGAGTGGCGGTGGGCCTTGATCGGGAGGAAGGTAGCCCGCCCACTTGGTGCACGAGAAAAGAAATTCCACCAGCTCAGGGTCGTCCACCACAACGAACTCGCATGGCTGCAGGTTGGCGCCACTCGGGGCAAGTCGCGCAGCGTCCACGATGCGTTCCAACGCTGCAAAAGGCAATGCCTCCTGGCGAAATCGTCGAATCGTGCGGCGACGGCGAATGAGGTCGTAGACTTGCGACATCGATGTTTTCTCTGCAGGTCTCCTATGAAAAAAAACGAGGGTACGGAATCATGCCTTAAATTTAATGTTTTTTGGCGAAAAATCAAGCAAAAAGCCTGCTCGCATGAAGGTTAGCCTCCAAACTACCGATAGCGTCGCCTCCGCCCGCACCAAGCGTGCGGCCGATAGAGCCGCAAAGAACAGGTTGGCCGCAGTTGTCCATGGCGCGGCTTGGACCAAGGCGAGGTGGGGGATTCCTAGCAAAGATGTTACTGCGGGCAGAGGAGCGTTCATATTCGGCGGCAAGGTATTTCCACAGAAAAGCGTTTCTCCACCAGAAACCGCTTGACGCTGGGTCCGGTTTGTGGTATATTTATGAGTCCTGAATCATGAATGCATGAACTGGAGGGGCTCGAGGTGCAAACCATGTACGAATTAGAGGCGCGGCTGCTTGCATCGCTGGCGCATCCCAATCGACTCATAATTCTTGAGTACTTGCAAAAGGGGGAGAAGTGCGTCTGCGAGTTGCAAGCGGCGCTGAGGATTGAGCAGTCCAACCTCTCACGCCACCTCAAGGTGATGGCCCAGGAGGGCCTGATTGAGCTCCATCGGGTCGGTACGCGGTCTTACTACCGCATTGCGGAGCCGCGCGCGGCGGTCTTGCGGGCGACCGCTGCGGAAATCGTGCGCTCGCGCCTACAGCGCGTTGCCAACCTGGCTGAGGCACAGTAAGGCCAAGGTGACCTCTCCGAGCAGAGTCCACAGACGGGCAAAAGGAGGCGAGGTGAGAAGGGGCCTTTTTTCGCCACGATGCAGAGTTCAGGCCGTTGTGTTGCTCGTGACTGCCGCGGTGCTCGGCTTCTTGTGGAATGCACTGTGGCCGAAAGGAGTCAAGACTGTGCTGAGACGCCCAAGTCCGATGTCGGCCGCGCAGGGCGAGGATGTCGGCCTGGCTGAGATTACCATCGCCGCTCCGGGTGGTGCCGCCAAGCCTCCCGCCGGTTTCGCAGGATTGCGGTATGTGACCCTCGACCAGCTGGATTCCCTGCGCCTGGTGCCCGGTGCAGTGCTGGTGGATGCGCGGTCAGCTAAAAGCTACATGGCGGGACGCATACCTGGGGCAGTGAATCTGCCTGTAGATGAGCTACCTGAACGACAGGATGAGCTCGCGCAGATAAGCCGGGCTCCTCTGGTGCTCGTCTATTGTGATGACCCCCGCTGCGATGCGGCCGAGCGCCTTGCCGAGGAGTTGCTGGCTGGCGGCGCCCGCAGTGTGGCGATTTATCACGACGGCATCCGCGGGTGGATGGCTGCCGGAAGAGCAGTTACCCGCGACCACAGTTCTGGAGCACGGTGAGGATGAAGCGGGAGCTTTGGTACCACCTGGTCCGCATCGCACTCGGGGCAGTTTTCGTCTATGCCGCGGTGGGGAAGATCGCCGACCCGGCAGGCTTTCTCCGCGACGTCGATAACTATCGCCTGCTGCCATTCTTTGCTGCAGGGCTCACGGCCATCATCCTGCCTTGGTTGGAGCTACTCTGTGGCCTCGGGCTCATTCTGCGACGATGGGTGCAAGGGAGCGCGATGCTCATTGCGGCAATGTTGGTGCTCTTCATAGCTGGGCTCGTCTCGGCCCTGGTGCGTGGGCTGGATATCAGCTGCGGCTGCTTCGCCATTGGCAGCGAGGCAAGCAGAGTAAGCGTGATGCGGGTGCTCGAGGACTCGGTGATGCTTGCCGCTGCACTGTGGGTCTGGTGGAAGGAGGGGAGCAGCTGAACATGAGCTCAGAAGACAAGCCACTGTGTGAGTTGCCAAGGAGAGAGTGAAAAAGATGGACTGGAAGAAGGAGTGGCGAGCGTTACTGGGGATAGTCGCGGTGTTCCTCTTGTGTTTTTACCTGCCTGTCGGGACTCCTCGATTTGATGGCGCCGTGACTGAGGCTCTGCATCTGGTGCGGTGGTATGCGCGGGAACACGTGCTCATGTGTCTTATTCCGGCCTTCTTCATTGCCGGCGCCATAGCTGTCTTCGTGAGCAAAGAATCGGTGATGCGCTACCTGGGGCCGAAGGCAAACCGAGTGCTGGCCTACGGCGTGGCCTCTGTCTCCGGGAGCATCTTGGCAGTCTGTTCCTGCACGGTCTTGCCCCTGTTTGCGGGCATCTATCGCATGGGCGCAGGACTTGGTCCTGCCACGACCTTTCTTTACTCCGGTCCAGCCATCAACGTGCTCGCCATTGTGCTGACGGCACGCATTCTGGGGCTCCCGCTGGGAATAGCAAGGGCCTTTGGTGCGGTCCTCTTTAGCGTCGTGATCGGCCTGCTCATGCACCTCCTGTTCCGTAAGGAGGAGACAGCAAAGCAGGAAGCACAGATGCTTCTTCCCACTTCGGAACCCCGGCGCCCGCTCTGGCGGACGGCTGTATTCTTCGCCAGCATGGTGGTCATTCTGGTCTTTGCCAACTGGGGGAAGCCCACGCAGGCGGGTGGATTCTGGGCTGCCGTTTATGAGGTGAAGTGGTGGATCACCGGCTTTGCTGCGACGGCCTTAGGAGCGGTACTGGTGGCATGGTTTGACGTTGCCTGGCGCAAAGTTGCCGTGGCGGCCGCGGCCACCGTTTTGGCAAGCATCGTGTTTGGCCAGCACCCCATCGTCCCCTTCGGTGTGGGCGTCCTCGGGCTGTCGATCACTGCCAGCAGGGACCGGGGAGAGGCAGGAGAGTGGTTCGTCGCCACCTGGGGCTATGCCAAGCAGATTTTGCCGTTGCTCTTCTTCGGGGTCCTTGTTGCCGGAGCGCTTCTTGGTCGCCCAGGCCACGAGGGCCTGATTCCCTCGCGCTGGGTAGCAAGCTTGGTGGGTGGCAACTCCCTAGGGGCGAATTTTTTTGCTTCGGTGGTGGGTGCCTTCATGTATTTTGCTACCCTCACCGAGGTCCCTATACTCCAGGGACTCATCGGCAGTGGGATGGGACAGGGCCCGGCCCTAGCACTGCTCCTGGCGGGCCCGGCCCTCTCGCTACCAAGCATGTTAGTCATCCATAGCATCATGGGAACCAAAAGGACGTTGGCATTCATTCTCTTGGTTGTGGTGATGGCCGCACTCACAGGTTTGCTCTTTGGTACCGTAAGATAGGGAGAAGGTAAAGAAAGGCATGAAAAGGGCCGCTCTCCCCGGGCGCTGGCGTGTGCGCAGTGGCAGCCGGTCGCAAGGGGTGAATAGAGCCCACGGACGGGAGAAAGAGGAGGTAAGGTATGAAGAAGGCGGTGTTGATCTGCACGTGTAGCTTTGCCTGCCCGAGCATGAAGGACATCAGCTTTGGTGAACTCACTGAGCGCATCAGGCTGGAATTGCCTCAGGACTATGTAGTGCTCCACCCGCGCATCTGCGAGGCGAATGGTGAGAACCTCATGGAGGATCTGCTCAAGCCGGGTGTGAAGTACATCACCCTGGCCTGTAAGGAGGAGAAGCAGAGAAAGCTGCTGCGGGATGGCTTCCAAAGGGCAGGAGTGCCGATGGACGAAAACTGGCATCCCATCAGCATTTCTTTCAAGACGACCGAGCAGGTGTTGGCAGAATTGACAAAGGCCCTAGAGGAGGAGAAGTGAGCCAGAGGTACATGAACATCCCCCGGGAGGAGATCCCTTGGTATCCGACGGTGGATGCAGAGTTGTGCACCTCGTGCGGTAACTGTCTGGGTTTCTGCGCGAATGGGGTGTTTGCACAGGGTGAACAGGCGGTGGAGGTAGTGAGTCCCTACAACTGTGTGGTGGGCTGCGATGCCTGCGCCAAGGATTGCCCCTCTGGGGCCATTTCTTTCCCGAGCAAGGAGGAACTGGTGCAGAAGTTGCGCGAGCTGCGCCTGAAGTACGCCGAGAAGCAGGAGCGGTAATCGGGCGCGAGCCAGGATGGCAGAACCAGGAAGGGGGTCTTGTGTTTCGGGTTCGCGTCCGGCACTCGAGAAGCGAGCAAACCTCACTCTTTTTGTGGGGACTAGTTGCCTCTGGTGAGGCCACCCGGAGGGGGAAGCGTGAAGAACCACCGGGGCCAGTGCTGGGTTCACGCGGCCCCGGTGCCCAAGGAGGCAGGAGAGAATGCGTGCGGTCGGTGACCCAAGGGAGTCGTTGCGCATTTCCGACCTGAATCTCAGTCGCAACGGAGAGCGTATCCTGCGCGATCTGAATCTGGAGGTACGGCGTGGGGAGGTGCACAGCATCCTGGGAATGAACGGTACCGGCAAATCCACGCTGGCTTACACCATCATGGGACTGAGCGGCTACCAACCGCAGTCCGGGCGAATCGTCTTTGAGGGCCAGGACATCACGGCTATGCCGGTACAGGAGCGGGCGCGGCTAGGCATTACGCTGGCCTGGCAGGAGCCAGCACGCTTTGAGGGCCTGAGCGTGGAGGAGTATTTGCGAATAAGCAGCCGCAATGCGCAGAGGGCACTGCCGCCGGAGGAGTGTCTACGCATGGTAGGCCTGAGACCAGAACGCTACTTGCGGCGCATAGTGGACAATACGCTAAGCGGTGGTGAGCGCAAGAGAATTGAGTTGGCTTCGGTACTGGCTATGCAGCCCAAGCTGGTGATCCTGGATGAACCCGATTCAGGGATTGATGCTCTCTCCATCGACTACATTGTCGAGGACATTCGTGCCTTTGTGCGCCAGGGCAGCTCCGTACTCCTCATCACCCATCACGAAGACGTGGCGAGGATGGCGGACCGCGCATCATCGTTGTGCGGAGGCACCATTCTCAAAACTGGCCTGCCCGAGGAGGTGGCCCGATTCTTTCGCAACCACTGTCGGGAGTGCCCGCATGTGAACGAACCAGACCGAGAAGTGTACCGCTATGCGTGACCGCCGCAGGGAATTTGAGCTTTTGGCCGAGGCATATGAGCAAAGCGGAGGCCAGCTTGAGGCACTGAAAGACGCCCGAATCGCCAGTCTGGTCGTGAGCCTGAACAAGATCCTGGGCAAGAACGAGATTTCCGGACTGACCATCGAAGGTGAAGAGACGACAACCGGCGTTCGGGCTCAAATCACCGTTGCGCAAGGCACGGTGATTGAACATCCCGTGCACCTCTGCTTCGGGGTCCTCCCTAAGGAGGGGGTGCAGGAGATCGTGGCCGAGTTTGTGATGGAAGACCGGGCAAAGGCGACTTTTCTCGCCCACTGCTCCTTTCCCAATGCCGAGAGGGTCAGACACATCATGCAGGGCACGGTGCAGGTGGGGAAAGGCGCTTCCATGACCTACAACGAGACGCACTATCACGGCACCCAAGGCGGGGTGGTGGTCCTGCCCCTCATGCGCGTGAATGTGAAGGAGCGGGGAGAGTTCCGTAGTGAATTTAGGCTGGCTCAGGGGGCCGTTGGGCAGTTGCACATCGACTACGAGGTACGACTCGCTGACTATGGCCTTTGTGAGCTCTATGCGAAGGTCTATGGCAAGGGTGACGACCGCATCCGTGTGAAGGAGTCCATTTACTTGGACGGAGCGCATGCCCGGGGCTTGGCCAAAAGCCGCATCGTTGTGGCTGACCGCGCGGAGAGCGAGGTGGTAGGTGAGATTGTGGGCAACGCGCCCTTCTCGCGGGGGCATGTGGACTGCGTGGAGATCATTCAAAGTACAGGAGCGCGCGCCAGTGCGGTACCCATGCTGCGGGTGGTAGACGAGACGGCGAAACTAACCCACGAAGCCGCCATCGGGAGCGTGGACAAAAAACAGGTGGAGACCCTGATGGCCCGGGGGCTGACGGAAAGCGAGGCGGTGGAAGTCGTTGTGCAAGGCTTGTTGCGGTAGTGGCGTATATCGCCGCAGAGGGACCGTGGGAGTGCGAAGGACAGCTCGCGGCAGGACGGAACCTTGTGAAACTGGGGAGGCCTTGCCCGAACTTCGAGGTCGCGGGAGAACTCCAAATCACGGTGTAGGGAGGGCCCACCAGTGTCCGTGGAAAGGCGCAGTGAGATGGAAAAGGATGGCCATGACCACCGCAGAAGAAGTTTCGGAGGTGAAAAAGGTCTATCCCCTAATGACTGCCTGGCAGGACATCCATTAGTGCAGCTGCGAGCTCTGTCACACTCTTATCCAATTTGGCTACGCGCTGTACTCGATTAATCCCAAGCACCAGCTCATCGACGGCCGGCCATGTCTTGCTTCGCTGGGCGATTTGCCTGAAAGGCCTGAGGTGGCGATCTGCCCGGCGGCCCCCGCAATTCGGAAAGGGCAGCGGAGGAGACCGCGGCCCGGGGGTGGATCTGGTATGGATACCCCCGGGGTCTTCATCGGTGGAAATGATACAGGACGCGCGTACTCTTCTGGGGTCAAACGTGCTTCGTCGTGGGTGTCCGGTGGGGACCATCTGTCGCAGGAGGCACAGCGGCTGGGCGGACGGCTCGAGGGCTGGTTATCCTCCGCTAAGCCAGGGCGTTGGCACAACCAGTCCCTGGGAGGAACGCAGCGCCGGACGGCGGGGGCGAAGCTCCTAGGGCCCTACCGATCGATCCGACGAGGGAAGGCCGGGGCGCGTGGCCGTGTGGCGCCGTTGCGGGTGTCTCGTGTTGGCCAACGACCTCTTGGGGTTGCACCGTGCCACCGCAAGGACGCCCAGTTTGGGCACGGGTCCGCTAGCCCACGAGCAGAACTCAGCAAGGGGACCAGATAGTCGTGCTACTGTGCGCCGAGAGAGGGATTTGTCTTCTGGCGTGGGGCGTCGGTTTGAGCAGGGCCGGCGTGCAAACGCTCCCAGAAGCTCGCCGTAGTGAGGAGTAAAACATGCATGAATGGGCTTTGGCAGAAGGGGTTGTGGCAACCGCCATCAAGGTTGCTCAGAGAGAAGGGCTGAGGGAGATCACCGAGATCAGGGTCAAAATCGGGGAACTGCAGCAGACGGACATGGAAATCTTCGAGTTCGCGTTGAAGGAGATCGTCCGTCCGCAAACCGCCTTGCTGAAACGGGCCAAGTTTGTCTTTGAGCACGAACCGGCGATGCTCAAGTGCCGGGTGTGCGCCGCTGAGTGGCCTTTCAAGCAGTCGCTCCAGGAGTTGGATGAGGGAGAATCGGAATCTATTCACTTCTTGCCGGAAACCGCCCACGTGTACGTGAGATGCCCAAGCTGCCACAGCCCGGACTTTGAAGTCACAAAAGGGCGCGGCGTGTGGCTTGAATCGATCACCGGGGAGAGGTAGCGTGCTATGGACCCGAGACTCGGCATCATCGAAGAGAGGCTGAAGGACGTCAAGAGGGTCATTGCGGTGGCTGGTGGGAAGGGCGGGATCGGCAAGAGCTCCGTTGCAGCCACTTTCGCCCTTATGCTCGCCCGGGCCGGCCATCGTGTGGGCCTTTTGGACCTGGACATCTGCGGGCCATCCTCCCACGTGATCTTAGGGATAAGTGGCGTTGCCCCCATGGAGGATAAGGGGATTGTTCCTCCGCTTGTGCACGGTATCAGGTTCATGTCCATCATCTATTACGCCGGGGACAACCCCTCACCCATGCGGGGTGAGGATATTTCGAATCTCATCATAGAACTACTCACCATTACCCGGTGGGGCCCGTTGGATTTCCTGATCATCGATATGCCGCCCGGCATCGGCGACCCCACGCTCGATATCATTCGGTTCATGAAAGGGGTAGAGTTCTTGATCATAACCACACCCTCGAAGGTCGCGTTGGAAACGGTAAAGAAACTCGTGAAGATGCTGATAGAACTGGGCAGCCCCATCATCGGTGTCGTGGAAAATATGAAGACTGATGCGCTGCCAGCCGCGCAGGGGTCCATAGAAGCCCTCCACGTGCCGTTTCTGGGCACGATAGCGTTCGATGAGGAACTGGAGCAGGCGGTGGGGGACGTGGATAGACTTGCGAAGGGCCGGTTCGCGGCCGACCTGCGGGGGGCTTTGGCGAGCGTCATTACAGCAGGAGGAGGTGGTCAACTTGTGTAGGCATTATGGGCCTCGCGTCCATGGCCCTTACCCAATCACTGGATGTTGCTGCGGGCCCTGGGGCTGGTTTCGGCCCAGCAAAGAGGAACGGTTGGAGTGGCTCAAGTCGTACAAGGAGGATTTGGAAAAAGAACTGGCCGAAGTTGAAAAGGAGATGGAGCGGATCAAGAAGCAGTGAACGTGCAACCGGTGACCGAGAAGCTGGTTATAGGTCTTGCCAGCAAAGACGGGGTTCAGGGCAAGCCCCCCTGTGACAAAGTGACAACGAAACGATCGGCCTCGGCAAACGGCGCGGACACTTATGGTTCCCTCTCCGTGTTACCTCTTCACTTCCTGTTCTTGTCCACTTTCGGGGAGTGACAGAGAGCCTACCCCCTAAGGTGGGCGACTAACCAATTGGAGGTCCGAGATGAAAGGCAAACCAGCATTCGTGATGTGCAACGGTACGGGCTAGTGCCCGGGATTTGCAAAAGTAGACTTCTGGGGCCTGCTGCACTATATCCGGCACGAGCTGGATGTGGCGTGCGCTGTCATCCATGCGCAATTGTGCGTCGATGATGGGGAGCGCTTCTTCGACGAGCTGCTGGAAGAGGGTGGAACCTACACCACTGGCGCCGGTGACCCCAGGACGTAAAAGAAAGTGTTCCGCGAGTCCTTCTCGAAAAATGAGATTGATCTGGACCGCCAGGTGGTGCATCTGGACCTGCGCAATATGGCCACCGACGAGGCCATGGCTAACCTCGAGGAGGCGGTGGAGAAGGTACGGGAGCAAGAGCCAAGTTCACTGTTCCAAAAGCCTAAGAGAGCTATGACCTACACGAGCTCATTTGGTTCGACCAACCTGAGTGTCTTGAGACTAGAGGGTAATAGGGTCACTTCCGCAAATTCCTCGTGAGAAAGTAGCCGAGTATCCCACTATTGATACGGAAAGGTGCGTTGGGGATCAGGAGTGTCTGGAATTCTGTAAGAACGACGTGCTTGAATGGGAAGAACAAAACGGCCCGCCTCATGATTGTCTGGTGGGCTGCAGTGCCTGTGCCCAGATTTCACCAGCAAATGCCGTCAGCTTTTCCACAATGCACGAACTAAGATAGGTGATAAGAAAGTTGCCGGAAAAGTTGATCGTCCAAGCAGGGGGTGGTCTTCTGAATGAGAAGGCGGCAACCGGTACCCAGGATGTTTCTGTTGGGACAAAGAGGGAATGATCCAAGAACTGGTTTTCCTCGCGTCCTGGGCAAACCGATCGAGTGAGGTGAGACCATGCAAGAGAGGTATAGAACGCTTGCTGAGAGGCGAAAACACCCTGAGGACTGTTCAAGGATACCTGGATCGGGGCGGGGGAAGGCTTGAATTTTTCACTGGCGGCGAATAGGGCCTCTGTACAGAGGGCATTGCCCAGGAATATGTCTCTCAAGATACGGCTCTGGGTCCGCCCTGCTTCGGAGACCGAAAACAGCATCGGCACAGGAAGATGAAGTGACGGGAGCCTCCCCCTATGGCCCATATGACGAGATTCTGGCGGGAATGAAAGAAACTGGAGAGGCCGCGGCGTATCCAACGCCTTTCGATCTCGGGTTTCGGCAGATATCGGATTACACGCTCACCACCTGGACTGGAGAAGATCGAAGAAACCACCTGATTGGGGGCTAGAAGTTTTGTGATTTGAAGCAGGGGCACTTGTCTTTTCAATAGGTGCCTAAAAGAAAAAGGCAAGGAGGTCTAAAATGACAAAAACAGAGACCAAGGAAGCACCTATCAGGTTGCTACCTCTCTGTGCCAAAGAAGCCGAGAACCTGGACATCATTCTGGCCTGTGACGGAGCAGCCAGTGTGGGGCAGGTAGGACACGCAGTAGCCGTTGAGTTGACTAACTCGAAGGAAGCGGCTCGTATGTGCTGCATCACGGCCGTTGCCGCGGAGTCCAAGGCCCATGTGGATGTTGCCAGGCGGGCCAGGAAGCTCATCGTCATCAATGGCTGTGCCAATCGTTGCGCCAGCAAGGTACTGGAGAGGCTGAACATCCCCTACACTTATGAGACGGTGATTGCCAAAGAAGGGGTGGAGAAAGTACCCACCCTCGACTTTGACATGGAAGATGTGCAACGCATTTCCGAGAAAATCGCCAAGGAGGCGCTCGGATAATGACCTCTGGCAAACAAGGCAATCCCCAGTGCCGTTAAAGAACAGCGCTGAGGGTAAGGCCTGTGTCCAGCCTGTTCCAAAGGAGAAAGAAAATGAAGGAGAACAGAATGAAGGTCGCAGCTGTCTCTGAAGATGGTGTGACCATCAGCCAGCACTTTGGCCGTGCGCCGTTCTACGTGGTTGTTACCGTGGAGAAGGGCCAGATCGTGGGCCGGGAGATACGCGACAAGATGGGTCATGCCCAATTTGCCAGCAAGCCACATACGGAAAGGGCCCATGGGACCGACCCGGGCGGCCACGGCTTTGCCCCTGCGGCGCAAGATCGCCATACCCGTATGGCAGCGGCCATTGGTGACTGCGAGGTGCTCCTGGCTCGGGGCATGGGGGCCGGGGCCTATGAGAGCATGCGCCAGGCCGGCATCCGCCCGCTGGTGACTGACATCTCGAACATTGACGAGGCCGTCCACGCATACCTGGCAGGCCGGCTCGTGGATCACACAGAACGATTACATTGACATCGCCGCTCTGGAGCAAAGAGGGGGTAGTGGCGAATCTGACCAAGCAAGGGCCCTTCAGCAGTCTGGCGTTCACCAGTGATGAAGTCAACCGGGTGGTGGATGCTATCATCGCTGCTGTGGGACAAGTGCTCGGCTCCAGCGAAGCCTCGTGAGGAGGCAAAAACAAGCTATGTGGCCGGCTGGGATTGAACCAGGCGAAAGGCGTGCTGAGGGAGCGCTTTGGCGTTAACTTAAGCGAGCATTGCCATAGGGGTACAATGTTTATAGCCTTGGATTTCCTAATATTCTGAAACTCCGTATGTTTTAATTTTAGTATAGAAACATGGAGGATATGATATGCCAACCTATGAATTCAAATGTCTCGATTGTGGGCATCAGTTTGAGATCTTTACCTCGATCAGTCAGAAGGAAAAAGGCTTGGAGCTAAAGTGCTCGAAATGCGGCAGCGAGAAGGTGGGTGAGATTTTCGGTAGCCTCATCTTCGTGCACAAGAGCGGGGAGGTCGTGCCTACCGGCGGAAGCTGCTGCTCACGGCGATAACAGTTGACTGAACATGAAAGCTAAAACGAGGAGAAGCGTATGAGAATGGAGACAATTGTTGGTTTCATTGGCGGTGGACGGGTGACCCGGCTGCTGCTGGAGGCTCTGCGGCGAGCCGATGGCCTGCCAAAGCAAGTCGTGGTCTATGATCCGGAAGCGAAGAATCTCGAAAGACTATCGACTATCGTTGGCGATGGCCTGGTCAAAGCCGACACAAATCGGGCCGTAGCGGAGGCGGCCAATTGGGTGTTTCTGGCCGTGCATCCGCCAATCGCGGCTGAGGTGTGCGGTCAGATCAAATCCGAGCTGAAAAAAGATGCGATTCTCATCTCGTTGATTCCGACGATCAGGCTCCACCATCTATCTGGGATGCTCAACGGTTTCAACCGCATCGTGCGCATGATCCCCAATGCACCCTCCGTGATCGGCAGGGGTTACAATCCGGTCGTTTATTCAGATGCCCTCACGACGGGTGACCGTTCGTCCCTCGTTAGCCTGTTCCGACATTGGGGCGAGTCGCCCGAGGTGCCCGAAGAGCATCTGGAAGCCTACGCCATCATCACCGGCATGGGTCCAACCTATTTCTGGTTCCAGTGGCTGGAACTTGAGCGGCTGGGGTCGGACTTTGGCATACCAAAGACCCATTTACGGCCGGCTCTGACTGCCATGATCACTGGTGCGATGGAGTTGCTATCCCGATCAGATCTGCCTGCCGAAGAGGTGCTGGATTTGATTCCCGTCCACCCGCTGAAAAACGATGAAGAGACCATCCGGCAGATTTTCCAGAACAGGTTGGGCAGTCTGTATCAGAAGCTGAAGACAGCAACACGGTGACATCCCGTAAGACTGAACGGATTGACGTGACAAGAGGAAATCTTGATTATGTCCCTGCTGGTGGGACGGCTGGCACTCGTGAATTGTTTCTAATGAAAGGAGATGAAAGATGAACTCAAAAAAGAACTATCCTCCCGACTGGGCGTTCGAGTTTCACGGCCATCGTTGTCCGTTTATGCCCATTGGCTATCGCATGGGAAAACTGGCTTTAAAGCATCTGGGCATTGAGCCGGAGAAAGATCATGGATTCTTTGTCTTTCCCGAGTTGGGCGAAGGCCATCCGCAGACCTGTATGATGGACGGCATTCAAGCCGCCACTAGTGCTACGTATGGCAAAGTACTCATGGAGAAGACCTACTGGGGTAAGCTGGCTGCCACCTTCTATCATCCTAAAAAGGGTGCGGTGCGCTATTCACTTAAAGCGGACTTTGTCGATGCCATGGGCAAATTCGAGTTCTTTGCCTACCGCAAACGCGGCGTGGAACCATCGCTCATTCCGTCGAATGTCACCGAAGAGGTCATTGAGTGGCTGTACAACCAGTCGGATGATGATATGTTCAAGGTGGAGTCCAAACCGGATTTCAAGTTTACTCCGCCCAAGGGCTCGTTCAACAAAGCCAAATGCAGCCTGTGCGGGGAGTACGTTTTTGAGCGCTATTTGCGCACCAAAGACGGACAGCCAGTCTGTATTCCCTGTTCTGGGTATGGCAAATAACAGGGACAAATGAAAGCCTGTCGCAATCCGCTACCTCGACTTTAGCCGGTGATTGCTTCAGGCTTTCGAAATGGCAAATGAAACGACAATAAATGGGAACCTATGCTATCGCTGCTTTTGTGACCTTTCTTTTTACCACCGTCTTAACCATCGCAGGCGTGGGTGCGGCATTTATTTTGATCCCTATCTTTTTAGCGTTGGGCATCCCCTTATTGACCGCTATGTCCACCGCGCTGTTATTGAATTCCATTGCCATGATCTTTGCCTCGATCAGTTTTGCCCGCGATCGGCTGATCGTGTTCAAGACCGCGCTGCCTATTTTAGTTGTGGCAACAATACTCTCGCCGCTGGGCGCACGGACGGCTGAACATTTACCCCGCGAAGTGTTGCTGTGGCTATTTGTGGGCTTCTTGCTGTTCGCCGGTTCGATGATGCTTTTCTACAAGGCGAAGGAAAAACAGGTCGAGGTCGATACCAAAAAACTGGTAGGTTATGGTGTGGGCGTCGGCTCGTTTGCCGGATACCTGGGCGGGCTTTTAGGCGTGGGCGGCGGCAACTTTATCGTTCCCGTGCTGGTTTGGCTGGGATTCAATCCCAAAAAGGCGTCGGCGACCACCGCCTTTATCGTGATCTTTTCATCGCTGGCAGGATTTTTAGGCCATGCCACCACCGGAAATATTCATATCTGGCTGTTATCACTGTGCGCGGTGGGATCGGTTTCCGGAGCGCTATTGGGTGCCTATTTGATGAGAAAAAAATTGAGTCGTCAACAGGTGAAAACCGCCATCGGCATCATTCTTTATTTCATTGCGCTGAAGATGATCTGGGATTTGCTAAAGCCGTTGCCTTAAACAGTGCTGAATGAATCAGATATAATTTGACAATATTGGGGATTGAATGAGTGATGAAAATTATGCGAAGCATTATTTTTTATGTCGTGTCGGCTATCCTGGCGATTGGTTTTGACCAGTCAATGGCAAACGCTAAGGAAATCAACTGGCTTAGCTGGAACATTGGTAGGGCCAGCCTGGCTGTGAGCGGCACCTATCGTATTCGAGGAGAATGGCAGGACGAATTTCATGTCAAAAATTTCGGTACGGGTGAAACCGAAGATTTTCTACTCTGCCGCCTGCGTCTGGAAACGGATGTTCGATTCAGTCAGCAAGCGAGGTTGCATCTTCAATTGCAGGATGCGCGCGCCTTCGGATTATCGTTCTCGGATCAGGATTTTGCCGCCGGCAACAATCCTTTTCATTCACGATCCGCTGGACATCAATCAGGCATATTTTGAATGTCAGCCTATGAAACCGTTGCAGCTCAAAATCGGTCGGCAGGCCATTTCGTTCCGTGATCGCCGGGTCTTTGGTCCCGACGATTGGGGGAATACGGGATGTTATACCTGGGATGCTGCCATCATCAAGTTGACCAATCATTGGCTCGAAAGCCACTGGATTGCCGGGCGATTTATCCTGCACGATCCCGATCGATGGCCCAATAGATGGGCGGAAGGTCCAACGGCTTTCGCCAGCTACAATTCATTCAGCCATCTGCCCTTTCTGCTGGACGTCTTTTATGTTTTCAAACAGGATGATCGTGGCATGACATCGGGCGAAAAAGGAACCGGAAACCTCACTTCTCACAGCATTGGCTTCTGGCTCAACGGCAAATGGCAAGCGTGGGAATATGGCGTCACCGCGGTTGCGCAGTTAGGAAAGTGGGGTGCCGATGATATTCAGGCTTACGGCTCGGTCGGTTCGCTCGCCTATCAGTGGCAAATCCGCTGGCAGACGCTGCTGAAAGTTCAGGGCATTATTGGATCAGGAGATCGGAATCCCACTGATGGGATTCATGGAACTTTCGATGGCGTGTTCGGCGGCGCCGGTACCGATCTCTACGGCTGGATGAATATGTTCTTCTGGCAGAACTTGCGGGAGTACCGGCTCGATCTTAAACTGACGCCAGCTAAGTCGGTCGGGTTTAAAAGGCGAGTATCATTATTTTGCATTAGACCAAGCCAGTGACGCCTGGTATTTTCCGGGCAAAGCGGTCCGTCGGGACAAGAGTGGCGCTTCGGGGCGCGAGCTGGGACAGGAGATCGATGTGACTGCCAGAATAGAAGTGTCAAAATATCTGGAACTGCTGGTCGGTTCATCTTTGTTTTGTGCCGGGCAAGTTTGTCCAACATACTGGAAAAAGTCCTCAGGCCAGTTGGTATTTTTTAGAAATGAATTTCTATTTCTAAAACATACTTTTCAGAGTCACAAAATAATGACGGAGAAATGAAAAAACAAAATAGACCATCAGTTATTTCAAGGAGGAGGGCATGAAAGAAACAACCAATTTATGGAAAACCTACGGCCCGGTTCTGGCGCTGAAACTCATCATTGTGATTATTTTGGTTTGGTCGATATCTGCGAATGTCATGAGGGGTACGAATCTACCGCAATGACCATCAGCCATTCTATATGGCTCATCGTCATCGGTATGTTGGCAGGTTTAGTGGGTGGTTTGATCGGCACCGGCGGCTGTAGCGTCATGCTGCCAGCCATTCATTTTTGGTTAGGGTATCCAGCACCCATTGCCGTTGGCACCACGCTTTTTGCGCTGGTTTTCACGGCCATATCCGGGGGTTATGGCCATCTCATTCGGAAGAATCTCGATGTGAGAGCCAGAGTCTGGGTTGGCATTTCCGGTATCGCTGGTGTCATCATCGGTTCCTATCTGTTTGAATTGCTCACGACGCACGTTGCCTTGTTGGGATTGATTCTGGGGCTAGCATTTGTCTGGCCGGCCGTCCGCATGATCTGGGAAGGACTGCTGCAGGCCAGGAAGCCGCAGGCAACGGGCGACAGAATCCCCGGGCCCACTTGGGGCTGGGCAATCATGGGCGTGCTTGTGGGTGTCCTGACCGGTGTGGTTGGGTTGGGCGGCGGTTATGCCCTGGGTCCGGGATTCATCTATTTGTTCGGCGCACCGGTATATATCACCATGGGCACATCGCTGGCGACGATGATCCCACTGACAGTAGTGGGCGGGGGCATTAAGCTGGCGCAGGGGTCTGTGGCGTTGGGTGCAGGGCTAATTCTCGCCGCAGGAACGGTAGTCGGAGCCCAAATCGGCGCCGCCACTATTAAGAGGTTCAGGCCCACGACCTTGAAGTTGATCTTTGGCTTCTACTTTCTCTATGTCTCACTCAAGTTTATTGCCAGGTTTTTCGGCATAAGAATCTGGTAGTTGAGCCCCGAGAGGGATAGGGGGCCCCTGTGTTCCAGCTTGCTGGACGGGAGATTCCCGAGCGCGTGGCCACAGCCGTGAGGGCCGGTTGTTGTAGCGGGTTTCCCTGGCGTTCCCACCGCGCTTCTCCATAACCTCGAGAACGACGCAGACTATTGACTATCGGTGCCTCCGGAGTCGGGCACGGCAATCTGAGGCCGGCACGGTCTGCAAGAGGGCCCAGTCTACCTGGACAGAAAGAGCGCAGGAGGGCGAAGTGGCTACAAGACGGCTCAGGCGCGTTTTCGTCTGCGGATGGTCAGTGCACATGCCATTTACCCCTTGCATGTATGGGGAAATGTTTTATATTTGAGAAAGCTGATTGCGGAGACTTCCTGGGGCAGCTCATTCCTTTTCATCGTCTCTGCTGTCAGCAGCGAGCCCCTGGCCGGTCTTCACGCCGCAGCAAAGCGATGTTGCCCAGGAGGAGAGCCGTGACCTTCGTGGCTTCTTCTCAGTTCCGAGCTCTCAAAGTCCTTCGACGTGGGGGTGACGCGCAGCCGGAGCCAAGGGGAAGAAATGTGCCCCCGCACGCAGAGCGGATGGCCGGATGCCTACGCCGGCAGATGCACCCAGGATGCCATACGAGGTGGCCTATGCTGAAAGAACTGCTGTTGCCGGAGATTAAGGAGCTCATAGACGCCAAAGACTGGCGGACGCTCAAACAGGCCATCGTCGACTGGCCCACACCGGATATTGCCGACCTTTTGGAAAGCCTCCACGAGGCGGATCGAATTCTCCTGTTCCGTTTGCTGCCTCGGCAGCAGGCAGCCGAGGTCTTTGCCTATTTCGAACCTGACAAGCAACACCAACTTCTCCAGAGGCTCACCAATGAGCAGGTGAAGGCTCTCCTGGAGGAAGTCCCTCCGGATGACCGGACCGAGCTCTTTGAGGAACTGCCGGGGAAGGTCACGCAGCAGCTCATTAACTTGCTCTCGCCGGAGGAGAGGCGGGAGGCGCTGCAGCTACTGGGATACCCGGAAGAGAGCGTTGGCCGACTGATGACGCCGGACTATGTGGCTATCTGCTCGCATTGGACGATCGAGCAGGCGATTGCACACATCCGCCGCCACGGCAAGGACGCCGAAACCATCAACGTCATCTACGTCGTGGACGACGATGACCACCTTGTCGATGACCTCCCCATCCGTCGCGTCATCCTTGCCGACCCGCAGGAGAAGGTCGAGTCCATCATGGACCACAAGTATGTGGCCATTGAGGCCAATGCGGACCAGGAGGAGGCTATCCGGTTGATCCAGCACTACGACTTGAGCGCGCTCCCCGTGGTGGACAAGGAAAACGTCCTCTTAGGCATCGTGACGGTCGACGATGTGCTCGATGTGTTGCAGGAGGAGGTCACCGAGGACGTGCACAAGGGGGCAAGCATCACGCCGTTGGAGTCCACCTACGAGGCGGCTTCTTTCTGGAGCCTTTATCGTAAGCGAGTGGGCTGGCTTTCGCTGTTGGCGGTGGCTGGGTTCCTTTCCTCGAGCGTGATTGCCCTTTACGAGGAGACGCTGGCCAAGATCGTGGCACTGGCCTTTTTCATCCCCGTGCTGATCGACAGCGGTGGCAACACCGGTTCCCAGTCGGCTACACTCATCATCCGTGCGTTGGCGCTCGGGGAGCTGACGCCGAAACGGTGGTTTCAGGTGGTGCGCAAAGAGCTGCTCGTGGGGCTTCTTTTGGGAGCGACCTTAGGGATCATTCTTTTCGTGTGGGGCGAATTCTGGAAAGGCGGCCCGCAAGTGGGCGTGGTCGTGGGCCTCTCCATGGTCTGCATCATCTTCATTTCCAACTTGCTCGGAAGCTTGCTTCCCATCGTGATGACCAAGATCCGCCTGGACCCAGCCGTGGTCAGTAGTCCGCTTATCACCACCTTAATTGATGCGCTTGGCTTGTTTATCTACTTCACTGTCGCAAAGCTGGTACTCAAGTTCTAGGAGTTCGAAAGTCTGTTGTGGTGGCGCGCTTGAGGATGCGGCGTGCTCAACGCTTCTCGATACCGACAAACGAAAGGCAAAGGAATGAATCGTACGGCGAGAATCGCGGTGATTGCGGTGTTGGTGCTGGCGGCGGCCGCTGTATTGGTGCTCCGGGGCAGAGGCGGCAAAGGCGCCCGTCAAGGGGTCCCGGTGGCGGAACTGGTTAGCCAAAGGCAGAATGAGCAAGCGGCTCAGGGAGAAGCGAAGGAAATCTCTACCGAGGAGGCCTCAGGAGAGTCCGTCCCTGTGCAGACGCCTCCTCCGCTTCCCAAAGGCACGGTAGCCACGGTTAACGGTAGGGCAATCAGTGAAGACTACCTGCGGACGACCTTCGAGAGTCTGCCAGCTCAGTACAAGCAGGAATTCCAGGGCGACATGGAGGCGTTCTTGGATCAACTGATTGTCCGGGACCTGCTTTTGCACGAGGCCAAGAGACGCGGGCTCGGGGTTGTGGACTCTTCCGGTGGCGAAAACCAGGACGGCACCATCCAGGCGCTAATCAATGCTCTGGGCAGCGCGGTGCAGGTGTCCGATCAAGAGGCGCGCCGCTTTTACGCCGAACATGCAGAGGAGGTTCAAGGCGCCACCTTCGAGCAGGTGGAAAAGAGCATCCGCGACTACTTGGGACAGCAGAAATTTGTGGCCAGCGTCTCTTCCCTCATCGACAGCTTGCGCAGTGCGGCGAAGATCGTGAAGAGCGAGGAGTGGCTGGCTGCGCAGCGAGCGGCGCTCCCGCCGGATCCGCTGGAGCCGGCGCTGCGCAGTGGGAAGCCCACAGTGCTCGACTTGGGGTCAGACACCTGTGTGCCCTGCAAGATGATGAAGCCGATTCTCGCGGAACTGGAAAAAGAGTACCATGGCAAGGCGAACATCTTGGTCCTGGACGTGTACCAGCATCGGCGTTTGGCGCGCGAATACCAGGTGCGCGTGATCCCCACGCAGGTATTCTTTGACCGTCAGGGCGAGGCCTACTGGCGTCACGAAGGGTTCATGTCCAAAGAGGAAATTGTCAGCAAGCTGCGCGAGTTAGGAGTGGAGTAGATGCGGGCGGTTCTGGAGTGGCTTTCGGGGGCGATGGCTGGTTCACCGGCATTGGCCATCGCCGGTGCCCTGCTGTGGGGCGTGCTGAGCATCCTGGTCAGTCCATGCCACTTGGCCAGCATTCCGCTGGTAGTAGGTTTCATTGGTGGTCAGGGGCAGATTTCCACCAGGAGGGCATGTGTGCTAGCTACCCTTTTCGCGGTAGGCATCTTAACCACTATCGCCCTAGTGGGGCTTATCACTGGCCTGGCTGGCCGCCTCCTAGGCGACGTGGGCCCGGTCGGGAACTATGTGGTCGCAGTGATCTTCTTTGTCATCGGGCTGTATCTGGTGGGAGTGATCGAGCTTCCTTGGCTCAGTGGGGGTGCCCACTCACATGTGCGAAGGGGAGGCACCTGGGCCGCTTTGGCCATCGGCCTCGTCTTTGGGCTGGCTCTCGGTCCGTGCACCTTCGCCTTTATGGCCCCCATGCTTGGCCTGGTCTTTCGTGTGGCCTCCTCCAACCTCCCATATGCCGTATCCCTGGTCTTGGCCTATGCCTTGGGACACTGTTTTCTGATTGTTGTGGCTGGGACATTCAGTGGGGCCGTGCAGAACTACCTGCAGTGGAATGAGCGCTCGCGCGCCGCCGTGATGGTGCGGCGCGCCTGTGGAGTGCTGGTCATTGCGGGTGGGCTGTACCTGCTGTGGAGTGCCGCGTGAAGCGAGGGCCTATGGGCAGAAAGCTGAAGGTGCTTTTCTTGTGCACAGGAAACTCCTGTCGTAGTCAGATGGCCGAAGGGTGGACCCGCCATCTGAAAGGTGATAGCATCGAGGTGTGGTCTGCAGGAACCGCGCCACGCGGTCTGGACCCCCGTGCGGTGGCGGTAATGGCCGAGGCAGGAGTGGACATTTCTCATCAGCGTTCAAAGCACTTGGCTGAAGTGATGGACATCCCTTTCGACTATGTGATAACCGTGTGTGACCATGCCCGACAGACGTGTCCGGTCTTTCCTGGCCCGGTGAAGAAGCTCCATGTGGGTTTTCCAGACCCGCCAGAGCTGGCACGTGAGGCCCGGAGCGAGCAGGAGGCGCTGGAGATCTATCGCCGGGTGAGGGATGACATCCGTGCGTTCGTCGAGACGCTACCCGAGGCGGTGCAGAATCGATCTCCAGGCTGAAATCCTTTTTTCGAGTCCATGCTATTGTGGGATAGGGCCGGAATGCAAAGTGGAGGAGACACGATGGTTGAGAACGCGAGCAAGCGGCTGTCGCCATTGGAGCGATACCTGACTTTGTGGATTTTGTTGGCAATGGCTTTCGGCATAGGAATCGGTTACTTCGCCCCCGGGGTGACGCGCGTGACTGCCAGCCTGCAGGTCGGTGCCACCTCGGTCCCCATCGCCGTGGGGCTCATATTGATGATGTACCCGCCATTGGCTAAGGTAAAGTATGAGGAAATGGGGCGTGTGTTCCGAAACAAACGATTGCTCGTGCTCTCTCTGCTGCAAAACTGGGTGATCGGCCCCCTGGTGATGTTTCTGCTGGCAATCCTTTTGCTCCGGGATAAGCCGGACTACATGGTGGGGGTGATCCTCGTGGGGTTGGCACGCTGCATCGCCATGGTTATTGTCTGGAACGAACTGGCGGCGGGGGACAGAGAATTGGCGGTTGGATTGGTGGCTTTCAATGCGGTGTTTCAGGTGCTGTTCTATGCCGTGTACATCTATCTGTTCGTCACCTTGGCTCTGAATTGGCTGGGGCTTGTGAAAGGGCTCGAGGCGCGGATCTCCATTCTGGAGGCTGCCAAGACGGTCTTCATCTATCTGGGGATCCCCTTTCTCGCAGGGCTAATCACTCGCTACAGCCTGCTTCGGGCCAAGGGGCGGGATTGGTATGAGAACGTGTTTACTCCGAAGATAAGTCCCCTCACCCTGGCGGCGCTGCTGTTCACCATCGTGGTTATGTTCTCACTGAAGGGTGAGTACATTATCCGGCTTCCTCTGGATGTGGTGCGCGTGGCGATTCCTCTGGTGGTCTACTTTTTCTTCATGTGGTTTGTGACCTTTTTCCTTGCTCGTCGCCTGCGGGCCGATTATGGACAGGTCACGGCGGTCTCGTTCACGGCGGCAAGCAACGATTTTGAACTGGCTATTGCGGTAGCCGTGGCTATATTTGGCATCCAATCAGGTCAAGCTTTTGCTACCGTTATCGGCCCTCTGCTAGAGGTGCCGATTCTGATTGGTTTAGTTAACGTGGCATTGCGTTTGAGAAGGAGATTCGTCCCGCGGGCATAGTCCGCGGAGGCCCTTGTTCCCGCGCGCGATGAGGCGTTCACGAACGAGAGAAGGTAGAAACGATGGGCGACACTACACGTTCTTTGCTGATCCAAGTGGCCGGTCCCGGTTGCCCGAGGTGCGAGACGCTTGAGCAGCACGTCCGCCAGGCATGCGCTGAGTTGGGCCTACCAGCAGAAATTGTCCATCTGAGAGACTTAAGGGAATACGGCAAACTAGGTGTGGTCTTCACTCCCGCCCTCATTGTGGAGGGCAAAGTGGTAGCAAGTGGCAAGGTGCTCTCGGTGGAGGAGGTAAAACAACTGCTGAGCACGGTTGCGACGTCGCAGGATTGATCGAGGCTGCGTAGCTCATTGGGGGTCGCGGAGATGGATGGCGTTACTACCGTGACGATTGGGGGCCAGGCGGTTGGGCTGATAGGGGTCGAGGAAGCGATCGCCGCAGCTAAGGCACGCCAGTTCACCGATGATGAAGAGGTAAAGCGCTTCCTCCTGGCGGCTATCAAGGCTGAGAACTATGTGCCGCCGCAGCGCGAGGCGGACTACGCCCAGGCCCTTTTCCGGCTCTATCAGAAGGCCCTCGGGGTGGCCGTTGCCGAGGAGGAGAGCAAGGGCCTGGTCATTCGCGTGCTGGGTCCTGGCTGTGCCCTTTGCGAGCGGATGACTGCGGACATCTTAGCAATTCTGGCAGAACTGGGAATTGCCGCCGATTTTCAGCACGTGCGCGACCTAAAGGAGATCGCGCGCTTTGGGCCCATCCCTACACCGGCGCTGGTCATCAACGGCCAGGTAATGGCCGCAGGAAGAGCCCCTTCTCGCCTGCAGTTGAAGGCAATGATCCAGCAGGTGACAGGCAAAAGCGGGTGAGCGGCCTCCCCGTCAGCACGGAAATATGCCCCCTGCTTACTCCGGCCTCCTCATTCTCTCAGCGTATGTTTTCACCTGCCCGGGTGTCTAATATTCTCGTGAGAGTCCCATCTGGTGCTGGGTTTGAGGGCAGTGAAGGACGACTTGATGCAGAGGATCGCAGGGGGCGAGGTGGAAGCGTGTGCGCAGCTCTACCAGCAGCACGCGCAGGGTGTGCTCAACCTTTGTTTTCGCCTCGTCAGGGACCGTAATGATGCCTATGACCTCACGCAGGAGGTCTTTGTGCGGGCCTTTACCCACGCAGGTTCATTCCGCCATGACGCCCGCCCTCTTACTTGGCTCTATCGCATTGCCACCAACCTGTGTTTGAACCACCTGAGGCGCAAGAAACATCGGGACGGCAACGCCTTGTCCCAGGAGGCGGATGCAGAGGCAGTAGTTGCCGATGCCCGCGAACGCCCGGACGTGGAACTTGAACGAAACGAAACCAGGGCCCTGGTGTGGCAGGCCCTTGAACGCCTCCCTCCCCCGCAGCGAGCGGTGTTGGTGTTGCAGAAGTACGAGGAGCTTTCTTGTGAGGAGATTGCCACGGTGATGAACTGTTCGGTGGGTGCGGTGCAGGCGCGACTCCATAGGGCGAAGGAGAATCTGGCCAAGATTCTTATTCCGCTCTTGAGGGAGAAATGAGCGTACGTTATCGCGGGGTGGCGTGTCTAATGAGATAGATGAGGTCAGTAACATGCGGTGTGTGACTGCCCAAAAGTGGTTTCTCCTGTTTATTGACGGTGAGCTTCCGGAGCGCAGGGCGCGCAGGGTTGCAAGCCATCTGGCGAAGTGCAGCATTTGTGCGCGGCAGGCGGAGCTCATTAGGGAGGCCTGGCAGCTGGCCGTGCTACCCCCCGTTTTGCAACCCTCAGCAAGGCTATGGTGGCACATCAGAGCCAAGACCCTTGCTGCCGCGCCACGTCGGCCCACCGCCTCGGCACAACCCCGCTGGGCTGCGGCGTTGTCCACTGCTGGTGTGGTAGTTCTGGGCATTGCGGCAGCAATTCTGCTGAGCAGAGTGGGATTTGCCCCTGTTGACCGTAGCGGCAGCAGGCCCGAATTTAGGCTGGAGGCCCCGAGCTACCGTTTGGTATTCGAACCTCTTACCCCGGGGTCACTGCCGCGCCTCTACGCCGAGCTGGCGGACATTGGGGCTACAGGAGGGGGACGATGAAACAGAGAGCGCTCTTTCTTACGCTGCTTTTCTCGGTTACGGTCAACGTTGTGTTGCTGGCCACGATGAGCGCAAGGGTGCTGGTAGCTTCAAGGGATGAGGCGCGGAAGGCTCGACCCCTCTGCGAAGGGTTGACCTTATCCCCTCGGCAGGCGCAGGCCATTGATAGTACGCGTCGCTGTTTTGCGGTCGAAGCGGGTGGAGTATGCTTGGCGCTTTATCGCGAGAAGCAATCGTTAGTGGAACTGCTTGGCGCGAACCCTCCGGACAGTGTGACCATCGCTTCCTGCTTGCATCGGATTGATTCGTTGCAGTCTGTGCTGCAGCGGAGGGCAGTAAGGGCCATTTTGCGGGAACGGGAAGTAATGACGCCCGAGCAGGCTGCTGCCTACCTTGCCATGATCCGCCAGAGACTGGCGGAAGAGGCCCCGTGCCGGCATCTTGAGTGTGCGGATTCGGATACATGCTTGGACAATGATCTGCAAGGTACTAACTGCCTAAACCAGAGGAGGTAACGGATGCGAAGGAATGTCTTTGTTGCGGGCCTAGTCCTCGCCGTGGCGTGCTTTCTGTTTGGCTTCACCGCCGTCGAGCACACCACGCAGGCACAATCTGCTCAGTCTGCACAGCAGGTGACTGGCGACTGCCAGCAGAAGCACGCGAAGGACGACTGCAAGAAAGATCAGGGGGCGACCTGTGCTGGCAAGTGCCAGGAACAGTGCCAGGAGAAATGCAAAGCTGACTCTACCAAGACATGCAGCGAGAAGTGCAAGAACTCCTGCGACGAGAAACACGCCAGCGGACAGTGCCAGGGACACGAGTCTGGTCCTTGCAAGGACAAAGAGGGGCATTGCAAAAAAGCTCAGCCCAAGAAAAGCGAACAGAAGTAGCTGTGGACAGAACGTTGCCGCAGATGGGGAAGCCGGCTATGGCTTCCCCTTTGTATTTTCTGTTCCATCTGGCTGAAGGCGGTCAGCTGCAGGTGCAATGTGCGCGGTCGCGGATTCTCGCGGGCCGCAGATAGCGACAAATACATGCGGACGAGCTTTCCGGGCACCCCTCGCAGGGAATCCGTTCGTCCCTCACGAGCGGGCCATGGTGAACGCAGATGAATAGCGGTCGGCTCAGCGAAAAGTGCACATCCTGCCCACTGACTCTGGGAAGTCGTTCTTCCCGGTAGGGTCGACCTGGCGTTCCCGCGGAGTTGAGCCGAAAAGCCCGCATTGGCCTTTCGATGCGGCTCGCAAACCGAAAAAAAAAGTCCCCCTGCTTTCGCAGGGGGACTGAGCTTTGGCTATCTATTCTGCGAGCTTCTTGTAGAAGGCATAGCGTTCCTTGACCACCTCCTGGAACTGGGGCCAGTAGGTCTGCGCCTTCTCCGGGAAGCTGATCTTGAGGGAGCTATACCGCTTCTCGCCCTGCAAGAACTCCTGCACGGGGATTTGGGGCTCTTTCGAATCGAGAATGAAGGGGTTCTTGCCCTCTTTCTTGAGCAGGGGGTTGTATCGGTACAACACCCAATAGCCCGAATCCACCGCCTTTTTCTCCTCTAGCTGCGTGAAGGCCATGTCGATACCGTGGTTAATGCACGGGGCGTAGGCGATGATAATCGACGGCCCTTTGTAGGCCTCTGCCTCGACTAGCGCCTTGAGGAGCTGATTCTTGTTCGCGCCCATCGCGACGGAGGCCACATAGACGTAGCCGTAGCTCATCATCATGAGGCCAAGGTCTTTCTTCTTGGTTGGCTTGCCAGATTCCGCAAAGCGTGCCACCGAACCGAGAGGCGTGGCCTTGGAAGCTTGTCCACCAGTGTTGGAATAGACCTCGGTGTCCAGCACCAGCAGATTGACGTTCCTGCCGGCGGCCATCACATGGTCCAGGCCGCCATAACCGATGTCGTACGCCCAGCCGTCTCCGCCGATAGCCCAGATGCTCTTGTCTACGAAGTAGGTGTCCAGTTCGCGGATGCGGGTGAGCAGGGTTTTTGCCTCTTCCCCGGCGCGTGCTATTGCTTCAGGCAGCAGGCTCTTGATGAGGCGCGCGTTGTCCATCGCGGCGGCGCTGGTGTCTTCCCACAGCTCCTGGGCCTTGAGCAGCGCGCCCCTCAGCTGACCATCCACGCCCATGGACAGCGCCTGCTCCACATAGCTTCGCAGCAGGCGGCGATTGGCGTCAACTGCCAGCCGCATGCCAAACCCGTATTCCGCATTGTCCTCGAACAGGGAGTTGGCCCATGCCGGACCGTAGCCCTCTGGGGTCTTGGTGTAGGGGATGCTCGGGAAGGTGCCTCCCCAAATGGAGGAGCAGCCGGTGGCGTTGGCAATGATCATCCGCTCGCCGAAGAGCTGCGTCAAGAGGCGCACATACGGCGTTTCCCCGCATCCGGCGCAGGCCCCGGAGAACTCCAGCAGGGGCTGCCTGAACTGACTCCCTTTTACCGTGGTCTCTTTCACCACCGTGCTCAGGACGTTCTCTGGCAGCGAAGTGAAAAACGCCACGTTATCATTTTCGCCTGCAGCCCGTTCCTCTTCGATGGTCTTGGCAACCAGCGCCTGCTTAGGACACTCGTTCACGCAATTGAGGCAGCCCACGCAGTCCTCGACAAACACCTGCACTTTGTAGTCGTACTTCTCGCCGTCCTTGCCGGTAGCGCGGAGTGTCTTGAACGTGGATGGCGCGTTGCCCAACAGCGTACGGTCGATGAGCTTGGCGCGGATCGCGGCGTGCGGGCACACGAATGAGCACTGGTTGCACTGGATGCAGTTCTCCGGAATCCAATGCGGCACGTAGGGCGCAATGCCGCGCTTCTCCAGGGCCGTAGTGCCGGAGCGCATAGAACCGTCAAAAGGCATTTGCGATACCGGGATCTGGTCTCCCTTCTCGCGCATAATAGGCTCGATGACGTTCTTGGTGAAGTCATCAGCATCATCCGGGATAAGCTTCTTGGGCTCCATGTGCTTTTTCGGAAGTGTAGCCGGCACCGGCACTTCTTGCAGCGCGGCCGCAGCGCGGTCCACCGCCTCCCAGTTCATTTTCACCAATTCTTCGCCACGCTTGCCGTAGGTCTTCTTGATGGCCTCCTTGATCATGGCAATAGCTGTGTCGCGAGGCAATACCCGGGAGATAATGAAGAAGGCAGCCTGCATCACGGTGTTGATGCGGCGGCCCAATCCCACCTCCTCGGCAATGCGCAGCGCGTCGATGTTGTAAAACTTGACCTTCTTCTCGATAATAGTGCGCTGCATGTCCTCGGTCAGGTTCTCGAAGGCCTCCTCGCGCGACCAGTTGGAATTGAGCAAGAAGACACCGCCTTCTTTGATTCCTTCCAACACGTCGTACCGCCCGATGAAAGCCTGATTGTGGCAAGCAATAAAATCAGCGTCCTCCACCAGGTAGGCCGACTGGATGGGCGAGTGCCCGAAGCGCAGATGGCTGCGGGTAATGCCGCCCGACTTCTTGGAGTCGTACTGGAAGTATCCCTGCGCGTACATGTCGGTGTTGTCGCCGATGATCTTGATGGAATTCTTGTTAGCACCCACCGTCCCGTCTGCCCCCAGTCCCCAGAACTTGCACGAAATGGTGCCTTCTGGCACCGTGTTGAGGCGCTCGGTGATCGGGATGGAGGTAAAGGTGACATCGTCGGTGATGCCCACGGTGAAACCGTGCGTGCACTTGTTGTCCAAGTGATCGTACACCGCCTTGACCATCGACGGGGTGAACTCTTTAGAGGAGAGCCCGTAGCGACCGCCGATGATGGTGATGTCCGGTCTGTGCTTGAGTGCCGCGACCACGTCCAAATAGAGAGGTTCGCCCACCGAACCTGGCTCTTTGGTCCTGTCCAGGACGGCGATTTTGCGCACGGACTTGGGCACCACCTTGGCGAACTCCTCGGCCGCAAATGGGCGGAACAGGCGGACCTTCACCAGTCCCAGTTTTGTGCCGCGCTTGGCGTTGAGGTAGTTGATCGTCTCTTCGATCGTCTCGCAGCCGCTGGCCATGGCTACAATCACCTTGTCCGCATCGGGTGCGCCCACGTAGTCGAAGAGGTGGTACTGCCTGCCGGTGTGCTTCGCCAGGAGGTCCATGTACTCCTGCACAATGGCCGGGCAGGCTTGGTAATACTTGTTGACGGTTTCTCTTCCCTGAAAGTAAACATCCGGGTTCTCGGCCCCAACCTTGACGAAGGGTCGCTCAGGATTCAGGGCGCGCTTGCGGAACTCCTCCACATAGCGCCAGTCCAACATCTCACGCATGGTATCATAGTCGATGACTTCGATCTTCTGGATCTCGTGGGAGCTGCGGAACCCGTCGAAGAAGTTCAAAAAGGGTACCTTGGATTTCAGCGTCGCAAGGTGGGAAACGACTGCCAGGTCCATGATTTCCTGGATGGAAGCCGCCGCCATTAGAGCAAAGCCCGTGTTACGTGCCGCCATCACGTCGGAGTGGTCGCCGAAAATGGACAGGGACTGGCAGGCCAGCGAGCGCGCCGACACGTGGAACACGGTGGGCAACATCTCGCCGGCGATCTTGTGCATGTTGGGGAGCATGAGCATGAGCCCCTGCGATGCCGTGAAGGTGGTGGTGAAGGCGCCGGCGGATAAGGACCCGTGCACGGCTCCGGCCGCTCCGGCTTCCGACTGCATCTCGATCACGTCGACCACCTGGCCAAAGATATTCTTGCGCCCCTTGGACGCCCATTCATCTGCGAGCTCGCCCATGGGCGAGGAGGGCGTAATGGGATAAATGGCCGCCACCTCGCTGAATGCGTAGGCCACATGCGCGGCGGCGGTGTTGCCATCCATCGAAGCTTTCTCAAAGCGTTTCATGGCAATCTCCTCGAAATATGAACCCTCAATCTTGGTGTGTCAAGGTCGCGCTGGGGGCTGAAACAGTGGGCCCCGAATACGCAAGGTGGCAATGTACAAATTTCTTCCCAAATCGTCAACCGATTTGTGCCCTCCTTTGCGTCATCGCGCAGAGGAAGCCACTTGGCGACGTTTCTTCCGTTGCGGCATGTAGGTATGCGGTTTTTGGCGCCTTCGAGTCTGTCAACGGTTGGGGCCACGGAACTAACGCTTCCCGTTGCCACACGGCCCGAAAAGGGCCCCGACACTCCGGCGGCACCGCCTGCGAGAACTATGATGACGGTTCCAGCGTGTAGACGCGTAAGTATTCTACGGCTTGCCGTAGTCTGGTGAATCTGTCCTGTGGGATCGGGTGCGGGCAGGACAAGTGCACCTCGCTTGAGGTGGAGTGGAGCTCTGGCAGGGGTATTGCATAGGAAGGGAAGAAGAGATGAAACAACAACTATGGCATCGTGGACCGGCTGAAGAGCAGCAGTTGGGCATCATACATCTTCTTTGTGCCGGCCTCGACAAGTACGCGCTCTCATGGGCCTTCGATTACTCGCTTGCGCCAGAAGAGTGGTGCCATTGTGCGGCACGATGAGGTTGGGACAGGGTGTACTGAGGGCGTCCTGGGCACGGCGTGTTGTGGTCGGCGGAGGGATTGGCCGACACCTGGCTCCAGCACCGCACACTCTCATTTGGGTGCACGGATTCGGCCAGGGTTTGTGTTTGCGTGCGGCAGTGCGGGGGAATCTCCATCCACCTATGGCCACACAAGCTTCCACCTCGCTTTTTGGCTACCCGGGAACCTTTTTGCCCTCGGCCGTCAACGTCTCTGCTCGTGCGGCCATAAACAAACACGAGGCGCAAGAACCTGCTTTGCCAGGTCCCCGTTGGAGTGCCGGTGACGCCTCCGGAGGCTTCTCGGGTCTCTGGAAAGTAGTCCGGGCTCTTGCCAGGGGCTCGGAACCTGGAAGGCCGTGTTGGCGTTCTTGGCAGGTCTGTGCACCGCAACTCTCACAGGATTAGGCCGGCTGCCTTATGTGAAGAAAGCGATTGTCGCTTGCACTTTGCCCCCCGATTTCGTATATTTAACGCGGTCAAAAAAGGGGTAGCGGATTTGCAATGAGGTTCTGATAGATGAGAACAGCCGAAGATATGAAGCTCAAGGTTGGCCTCGCCGAAATGCTCAAAGGCGGGGTGATCATGGACGTGACTAACGCCGAGCAGGCAAGGATTGCCGAGGATGCTGGGGCCGTTGCAGTGATGGCGCTGGAACGTGTGCCGGCGGACATTCGCGCCCAAGGGGGCGTGGCCCGGATGTCGGATCCGGCGGTGATCAAGGCCATCCAGAAGGCAGTCTCCATTCCGGTGATGGCCAAGTGCCGCATCGGCCACTTTGCGGAGGCGCAGGTGTTGGAGGCTCTTGGCGTGGATTTCATCGACGAGAGCGAGGTGCTGACGCCGGCAGATGAGGAGCACCACATCGACAAGTGGAAGTTCAAGGTGCCCTTCGTCTGCGGCTGCCGGGATTTGGGCGAGGCCTTGCGGCGCATCGCCGAGGGGGCAGCCATGATCAGGACCAAAGGCGAGGCGGGAAGCGGAAACATTGTTGAGGCCGTGCGGCACATGCGCATGGTGCAGTCGGCCATTCGCCACATCACCACGTTAGGCGATGAGGAGCTGGTGGCGGAGGCCAAGCGCCTTGGCGCGCCGTTGGAGCTGGTGCGCTACGTAAAGGAGCACGGGCGGCTGCCGGTGCCCAACTTTGCTGCGGGTGGGGTAGCGACCCCTGCCGACGCATCGCTCATGATGCAACTGGGGGCAGAATCGGTCTTTGTGGGGAGCGGTATCTTCAAATCGTCCGACCCGGCAAAGCGGGCGAAAGCGATTGTTTCGGCTACCACCCACTACCTGGACTTTGACCTCATCGCGCGAGTGAGCGAAGGCCTGGGCGAGCCAATGCGCGGCATCGATGTGGCCAGCCTCCCAGAGCAGGAGCGCATGGCGGTGCGCGGCTGGTAGGAGGTGTGGCGTGAAGCAAGTGCGGGTGGGCGTGCTGGCACTGCAGGGCGACTTCGAAAAGCACCAACAGATGCTGGCGCGCCTGGATGTGATTCCAGTGCTGGTGAAAACCGCAGAACAGCTGCGCAAATGCCAGGGGCTCATCATCCCCGGCGGGGAATCAACAACGCTGAGCCTGTTACTCCGCAAGCATGGTCTGTGGGACCAGGTGAAGGATTATGCGCGTGAGCACCCGGTGTTTGGTACCTGTGCCGGACTCATCCTGCTGGCGGCCACGATCGAAGGCGCTCCGGTGGAGAGCCTGGGGCTCATCGACATCCACGCCCGACGCAACGCCTACGGACGGCAAGTGAACTCTTTTGTCGACACCATCAAGGTGGACTTTGGCAACGGTGCCTTTGACTACGAAGGGGTGTTCATCCGCGCCCCGAAGGTCATTGCAATGGGCCAGGGCGTTCGCCCACTGGCTTGGCACGGAGAGGATGTGGTCATGGCTGAACAGGGGTTGGTATTAGCGGCCACGTTTCACCCCGAATTGACCGAGGACCCCCGCATCCATGAGTACTTCGTAAGCAAGCTAACGGGCTGAGCGGCACAGGACGGATCCTTCCCGGAGAGAAAACATGCGCGAGTATGGCCAAGTCGTGGCCGTCGATGGGGACCGGGCGCAGGTGAAGGTGGTGCGAGGGGACAAATGTGGCGAGTGCCAAGTGTGCCGGGCCTTCGGGGAAGGTGGGGGGATAATGGAGGCCCGGAACCGGATCGGGGCAGCAGTGGGCGACCTGGTGGAGGTGGAGGTGAGTCCCAAGACGGTGGTGGGTCACTCGATGTTGCTCTTCATCGTTCCATTGGTTTTTCTCATGCTCGGTTATGTGCTCGGTCGTGCGCTCCCCTGGCCGGCGACCGGAGGGGCTGAGATGCGCGGCATCCTGGGCGCCTTCCTCTTCTTGACGCTGAGTTTTTTCCTTGTGCGTGCTTATGACCGCTGGTACGCACGCCGACACGAGGAACCTGCCCAGGTGGTCGCCTTTGCCATGCCGGTAGCTCAAGACCCCACGCTCCCTTCCTGAACAGGCAATGACCGATGAAAAGCTGGAGACTTTCTACCCTCGCCTCCTCCGTCATCGCCTTGTGTGTCCTGCAAGGATTTGTGGACGTACCACCGCCTACTGCGCAGCAAAGTCCCGAGCAAGGTGTTCTGGCGGTGACCCATCTTGATGGGGTAACCATCACTTTTTCGCCTCACGATTGGACTACCTCCACCGTAGTGCGGAGCGAAAAGGAGTACACACTCCTCAGCTTCCGCTATGCCCAGCTTGTGGGTAAGCCGGGGCAGCCCCAACTTCCTGCGCGCGCTTTCTTGGTCGGTATCCCGCTGGATGCGGAGGTGACCGCGAGGGTGCTGGATGCACCCTTCAAAGAGCTTGAAGTGGGGCAGATTCTGCCGACTCCGCGGTTAGGCCGGGATGAGGAAGGCTTGCCGAAAGAAGAGTTTGTGCCTGACAGCCTCATCTACGGACGTCCAGAGGCGTGGCCGGAATCGCCTGTGCTGGTAGGGAGCCCTGGCATGGTGCGGCAGCAGCGGGTGGTCAAAGTAACCTTTATCCCTGTACAATACCTGCCGTCCACGCAGCGAATAAGGCGGTACGAGCGCATCTCGGTGCGCCTTACCTGGTCGCGGAGGGAGAGGGGACCAGACAGCCCCGTGGTTTCCTCGCCCCGCGAAGAAGACTTTTACCGCGAGCTGCTCGTCAACTATGAGCAGTGTCGCCCCTGGCGGGTGAGGAGGGTTGCTCACGAGGCTGGCCTACGAAAGCCCGCCGAGAGCGGTCCGTGGTACAAGATTGTCGTGCAAGAGGAAGGCCTGTATCGCCTTGACGGGGCCCGGCTGGCCGCTGCAGGCGTCAATCTTGCCAGCATCGACCCGAAAACGCTCCGGCTCTACAACAATGGCGGGCTAGAACTCCCTCAGCCTCTTGGCGCACCAAGGCCTGATAGCCTGATTGAGAATCCCATCCTGGTTTACGACGGTGGCGATAACCGCTTCGACAGCAACGATTACCTCATTTTCTACGGCAAATCGGTGCGGGGGTGGACGTTTGACCCGGGGTTGCTGACGTGGAAGCACTATGTCAATCGCTATACGAGCGAGAACGTGTACTGGCTTACCTGGGGTCAAAACGTAACCGGCAAACGGGTGCCAGCTGTGCCCTCTGCCTCGCCGCTGGAGGCCCACGAGGTCACCAGCTTCACCGACCACGCTTTCTTCGAACAGGACATCACCAACCCCTTCGGGAGTGGCTTGCTCTGGTTCGGGGCGCTCTTCACCCATGGAGATACGCGCACGTTCAGAATCGAGCTTCCCAATGCCCTCCCAGAGGATTCGGCGCGCTACGTCTTCAATGTTGTTGCCGCCTCCGTGGGTCAGCACTTGTTCACTTTCTCGGTGAATGGGAACGTGCTCGGGAGCGTGGATCTGGCGAACTATACTAAGGACGTGCTGCGGATTGGAAAATGGGAGACCAGCGCAGTAGGAAAGTTGGCCAGCGGGAACAACGCCATTGCGGTGCGTTTGACCGGGAGCTCGGCACTCGCCCAGGGGTATTTGGATTGGTTTGAGGTCCATTACCGCCGGGCGCCGGTGGCAGTGAATGACCAACTTCTCCTTTATGCCCCGCCAGGCCAGGGGCTCCAGCGCTTCACAGTGCGCGGGTTCAGCCAGAGCGATGTTCTCGTGCTTGACGTGTCTGACTTTTGGCGCATCCGGCGAATCGAACCCTTAAGCGTGAGTTCCGGGGTCGTCACCTTTGTGGACTCGGCGCGTGTCCCAGACGGACGGCGGTACTTGCTTTGCGCCAGCTCGGCGTTTAGGACGCCGGTCTCGATTCGTGCCGACGCTGTCTCCAACCTGCGCGACCGGCAGAACGGTGCAGACCTGGTGATTATTGCGCCGGATGACTTTTACGACCAGGCGATGCAGCTCAAGAGCTTGCGCGAAAACTGGAACTCATCAGCCCGCATGTCCACCCAAGTGGTGCGTATCTCTGATGTGTACGACGAATTCTCCTGGGGGCTGGTTGACCCAACAGCAATTCGCGACTTCTTGCGGTATGCGTACGAGCGCTGGTCGCAGGCGCCCACGCACGTCCTGCTCTTCGGGGACGGCGACTATGACTATCGCAACGTGCTGAGCCAGGCAGATGCTAACTGGGTCCCGCCTTACGAGAGTGGCCACACCGACAAGACAGCTTCCATCACTTCCGATGACTGGTTCACCTACATTTCCGGAACCGACGAGCAGCCAGACATGGCCATAGGTCGCCTGCCGGCACGTTCCCCCGCAGAGGCCCAGCAGATGGTAAACAAGATTGTGGCCTACGAGACCATGCCCCACCACGGCGACTGGCGCAACGCAGTGACCATGGTGGGCGACGACGAGCTTGTACTGGGTGGGGCGGGAACGGAGCTGATCCACACCCAGCAGGCGGAGACACTGGCTGAAGAGGCGATCCCGAAGTCGTTCGATGTGAACAAAGTCTACCTTGTGGAATACCCCGCGGTGCGCAGCCCAGCTATTTCTGGCGTGGTCAAGCCCGCGGCCAACCAGGCGCTCTTAGACCAGATCAATAAGGGGAGCCTGATTATCAACTTTGTCGGGCACGGGAACCCGCAGCTCTGGACCCACGAGCGGGTGCTGAACTTGCCGGTTGATTTTCCAAAGATTCAGAACGGCGAGAAGTATGGCTTGTGGATTGCCGCTACCTGTAGTTTTGGGCGCTTCGATGATCCGTATGAACAGTCGATGGCAGAGGAGCTGGTGACGGTCGAAGGGAGAGGTGCGATTGCTGTCGTAGCTGCCGCACGCGACGCATGGTCCCACCAGAACGCCGACCTGAACAGGCGCTTCTTGGTGAAACTGTTTGCCGAATATGCCACAAGAGGACAGGTGCGTACGCTGGGGGAGGCCCTATGGTTGGCCAAATTGATGACGGCCTCGGCAGAGAATGAAGACCGGTACCTCATCCTCGGGGACCCCAGCCTCCGCATCGGTGCTCCTCGTTATCAGGCAGTGATTGAGTCACTGCAACCAGACAGCTTGGCCGCGCTGGCGGTGACCACGGTGACTGGCAGAGTGTTCCGCAACGGCGCACCCTGGGATGACTTTACGGGCCTGGCGCTGGTCAAGGTATTCGACACCCGTCGGCCCCGTAGCTACAGTGCCAGCGGGGGTGGTACAATCAACTACGTCCTCCCCGGCAATGTGCTCTTTCGTGGCCAGGCAAAGGTGGAACAGGGCCGCTTTGCCATCAAATTCATCGTGCCTAAGGACATCTCGTATGGTGGGACTGATGCCCGCGTGAGCGTCTATTTCTGGGGGCACCAGGGAGACGGCGCTGGCTTCCGCAGCGGACTGCGCGTGGGCGGCACCGGGGCCCAGGTGGCTGATTCCCAAGGGCCGCACATTACCATCGGCTTCCGCGACCGCCTCTTTGCCAGTGGGGAGTACGTAGGTCCCAATCCGACCGTGCGCGTACAAATCAGTGACTCGCTGAGCGGTGTGAACATTGCGGGCGATGTGGGGCACAAGATCACCATGGTGCTGGATGGGCGGGAGGAAGAGCGGAAAGACCTCACGGAGTTTTTCAACTATGACCAGGACAGCTACACCAGCGGCAGTATCGAGTATCAGCTTTTCGACCTTGCGGAAGGGCCGCACTCGGTGGAGATAAAGGCCTGGGACAACTCAAACAACTCCAGCGTGGCCACGGCAACGTTCACGGTTGTGGCAGAGCGTGAGTTGAAACTCAGCGAGGTGGTCAACTTCCCCAACCCATTCCGTGATCGCACCGATTTCACCTTCCTCGTGAGCCGCGAGGCGGACGTCACCATCAGCATTTACACCCTCGCCGGCCGCATGGTAAAGAAACTGCGTCTGCACGCCGTGAGCAACTTCAACGCGGTGCCCTGGGACGGGCGGGACGAAGACGGGGACGAACTGGCGAATGGCCTGTACCTCTACCGCATTGTGGCCCGCGCACAGGGGAGCGATGGACCCGTGTCGGCCGAGGCAATCGGCAAGTTGGTGATCGCCCGGTAATCGCCTTCCAGCACGGCCACCACAGACTGCAGACCTCCACTTGGTCCCCCCGTCCTGCCGCTGAGAGGCTGGATCAAGGCCGGCCCGTAACCTTGTCGAGGACGGCTGAAGCGCTGTGGAGCGCATTGCGGGTAGGCCTTCATTTCAGCCGCATTGAGATCTCCTCGGGGTGAGGGGACCGGCTTGGGACTGCCACCGTACTCCCCTGGAAGCTCCTGTCCGCGCCTCTCCTGAACCGCGTTCAAATAACATTTGACTTTTTCCCGAAAAATTCGTACAATTCGCAGCATTTTGCGGAGTCCGTAGGGAACCAATGCAAGGAGGAGCGTCATGAGGCAGCTGATCGTTGCGGTAGCCGTCATGTTATTGGCTGTGGCATGGCCGGTGTTTGCCCAAGAAGAGACCGCGCCTAGCGCGGTGGAATGGTTGGCGCGGGGCGACAAGAGCTACGAGAACTTTGACAACAAAGGGGCTTTAGAGGCCTACAGGCGGGCTACTCTTGCCGATAGCACTAACTGCGAGGCATGGTGGAAACTGGCCCGTGCCTACGTGGATGTGGGCGAACAGGCCGACAAGACTCAAAGACGGCAGTACTACTCCTTGGGTGAAAAAGCGGCGCGGAAGGCGGTGGGGCTTTGCCCGAACAATGCCGACGCCCATTTTGAGTTGGCAGTGGCTGTGGGACGCGTGGCACTGGACGTGGGCGGAAAGACCAAGGTTGAGTTGTCGAAAGAGGTCAAGGCCGAAGGAGAAAAGGCACTTGAGCTCGACCCAGAGCACGATGGCGCGCTTCACCTCCTTGGGCGCTGGCATCGGGAGGTGGCCAATCTGAGCGGTGTCCTCAAGGCATTTGCTAAGGTGCTGTATGGTGGGCTCCCACCAGCCTCCAATGAGCAGGCAATTGCCTACTTCAAGAAGGCTATCGCCGTCAAGCCGGAACACATCAATCACCACCTGGAGCTAGCAAGGACCTACCGGATGGTGAACAACTGGGCTGCGGCGAAGGAGCACTATGAAAAAGTGCTCGCCCTGCCGGTGAGCGATGCCGATGACCCAACTTACAAAGAAGAGGCCAAGATAGAGCTCCAGGAAGTGGAAAAGAAGTTGCACTGAGTCCCAGCATGGGCAAAGAGGGCGGAGATCGTCTCCGCCCTCTTTGTCTCGACCGCTACCCGAGGCCTCAACAGGCGGAGGGGTGCGCCTGAGGTGTGCGAGGGTTCTCTCCGAGGCCTCCCGGCAGCAGTTCGGACCTGTCGACCAGGCCTAGAGGCGAAAGAGCAGTCCCAGAGTTATGGCGTAAAAGTCCGCCTTCATCTCCTCGCTTCCTGGCACAGCGGAAAAATCATAATCGATGAAGACATAGCGGACATCTCCCGCCAGGTGTGCGTTTTTCCCCAGCGGAAGGTCAACCCCAACGCCAAAGTGCCAGCCGAACTTCTGTTCCTTGCGCTGCTGCACGCTAGCGTGAGGGAGCGCCACGGGCTCATATTCCACCTTGAGGTTGTGCCAGCCTGCTCCGATCACCCCGTACAGTATCGGCAAGGGATAGATCAGGCCGGTGACCATGACTGGCCAACTGGTGAGGGTCATCTGCCCCCTCTGGTATTCTTCGCGGCGATAATCCACGGACCCCTCGATGGCGAGTCCGGGGCCAAACCGTAAGCGCGCTGCTCCGCCTGCAAACAGCTTGCCTTCATCGGCGTCTGGCGCCTTATAGTAGCCAACACGTGGGCCTAGCGAGAGAGGCCCTCGGGCAGACGCGACCACTGGAGCACACAGCAGCACTGCCACTCCCAAGACCGTGATTTTGTTCATAGCGCTCTCCTTTCCCAAATTCGGGATGGACGACACTTAGCATCTTGGCCAGCCCAGCCGTCGGGTGCTCTGGGCCTCATCGCTGTTGTAGGATACACACAACGCCTGGAACCCCGTGTGATCTTGGTCACATTCTTGCATGTTCTCCATGCTCATAAGGCCGCACCGGAAGCCCACCTCTGCGGGTTGAGAAGCTTAGCTCAGCAGGCGGCAGACTTCCTCATGCAACCAGAAGCCGTGTGGCGTGAGGCGGATGTGCATCCCGTCGTCTTGCAGGAGTGGCGCTTCAGAGGTCCTGCGCAATTGGGCAACGCGTCGAGCGAGGCTACCTCTCATGTCAGCCGGCAGGCGGCGCATGTCCAGGCCTTCCGCGGTGCGGAGGGAGAGCATGAGGGTTTCCAGATGCTGTTGTTCTGGGGAAAGAAGTTCACTCCCCGCCACGGGGAGCGTACGCTGAGCCAGGGCTTGGCAATAAACCCCAAGGTCTTTGTGATTCCACCAGCGGCGATTCCCGACAAAGGAGTGGGCCGAGGGGCCGAGTCCTAGGTAAGGGTGACGCTTCCAATAAAGCTCGTTGTGGCGACAGCGGCGGCCGGGCAGCGCATAGTTGGAAATCTCATAGTGCTCATACCCGTGAGCGGTGAGCAGCTCATGAGCAAAGAGGTACATGCGTCTTTCAGTCTCTGCACTGACTGGCGCGATCGCTCCCCTGGCCACTTCCCGCGCCAGAGGGGTCTGTGGCTCGATGGTCAGAGCATACGTGGAGACATGCTCTGGGCGCCAACGCAGCACCTCGCGCAAGGTGCGTTCCCAGGTGCGCGGTGTCTGCCCCGGGATGCCAAAGATGAGGTCGACGCCCAGATTGTCAAATCCTGCTTCTCGTGCGGAGCAAAAGCTTTCAGCTGCCTCCTTTGTGCTGTGGATTCTCCCCAGCGTGCGCAGCTCCTTAGATTGCAGCGACTGCACGCCCAAGCTCACCCGGTTCACTCCGGCTGCACGCAGTTCAACCAGATCAGAGCCCGAAAGGGTGGCGGGGTTGGCCTCCAAGGAGGTCTCTGCGTCCGGCGTGAGGGAAAAGTGCGATTTCACCGCCCCAATGACTGAGGCCACCTGCGCAGGTTGCAGCAGGGAGGGGGTGCCGCCGCCGAAGTAAAGGCTGACAAAACGAAGCGACCCGAACTGCGGGTCGCCGGCGTAAAGGGCTATTTCGTGCTCAAGGGCCTGCAAGTATTGCCCTTGCAACTCGTGGTCGAGGGGGACCGAATAGAAATCGCAATAGGGGCATTTGCGCACGCAGAAGGGGACGTGGACGTAGAGTCCTGCACAGAGTGCAGGCTCAGCGGATGATTTTCCCCAGTCGCGTCCAGCGGATTTTCTTGAGCAGGTTGTAGACCGGCGCACGGGAGTCCCACGAAAAGTAGATGACCATTGCCTCGCCCACGACGTTGTCGAAGGGGAGAGGCCCCCAAAACCGGCTGTCTGCGCTATTGTCGCGATTGTCGCCCATCATGAACAGATGACCGGGCGGTACCACGATAGGCCCAAAGTTGTCAAAAGTTCTACCGCGAAAATCATAATGCCGGATGTTGTATTTCTGCCCCTGCGGCGTGGTAATGCGGTACTCCACCACATAGTGCCCATCTTCTGGGTCATACCGCCGTCCCACGAGTTCTTTGGTCCCTTCGGGTTTCCCGTTCACGTATAGGTCGCCGTTGCGAACTTCAATGGTGTCCCCTGGCAGGCCCACGCAGCGCTTGATGTAGTCAAGCCGTTGGTCAAGCGGGTATTTGAAGACGATCACCTCGCCTCGCTTTGGCTTCTTGACCGCAGGGAAGCGGAAGTGGGGGATGTTGGCCTTGACAAGTGGCAAGGTGCTGGGCGTGCGTACGCCGTAGATGAACTTGTTTACCATGAGAAAATCGCCGATCAGCAGCGTATCTTTCATCGAGCCAGTAGGGATGCGGAAGGCTTGAATCACGAGGAGGCGCAGGATGAGCGCGGCGATGACTGCCACGGCCACTGCTTCTGCGTATTCATGGATAACGCTCTTCTTCCGCCCTGTGGGTTGTTGCATGTCCGTTCCTTTCTCAGGTCAATTATGTCCAGCTCAGTTCAATATGTCCATCCCATTGTCTCAATCCGCCGGGAGGCCAGCAAAAGGGAACCCACCGCTATGGCCATGCTGGTAGCCAGAACCACCAAGCTTCCACCGGCGACCGCCACGCTCTGGCGTACGCCCGTCACAGCTCCGAGGACGAGATAGGTAGCGAATCCCATGCCGGCGAGGGCGCCAAGGCAGAGCAGCGGTAGCACTGCAGACAGCACTCCGCCGCCCACCGTGATCATGCGCTTTGGGGTCTCCCAGTCAAAGTCAGCGAAGTATGCCCCCAGGGCAGTGCCTACCCCACTCATTGCCATGCACCCCACACTCGCTGCTGCGAAGCCGACAGCGCCAACGGACAGCGGGTGACCGAAGATGACGGTGACAACGATGGCACCGAACAGGGAGACCACTGTGCCCAGCAGCCAGCCCACCAGCAGCTTCGCAGCCAAGAAATTCACCGCAGGTTCCGGCGCCAGCTTGTTGAGGTAAAAGGCCTTGCCTTCCAGCGGGATCAAGCGTGCGGCAATGCCCACCGTGCTCATGGCGGCAAATAGAGCTACGAAGGCAAAGGGCATGAGGGTCTCAAAGCGGGAAAGCTCTTCGCCCTCTGTGTCGCGCTTGAGGATGATGGCCATCACCGCCATCATCGCGGCCAACATGATCAGTTGCATGAGCTGAGTGGGGTCGCGGCGCAACAGCCTGATGTCTCGGGCCATGGCCGCCCGCACTGGTGAGGCAGCCACGCCTGAACCCATCGGTCGTGCTCTTCTGTCAGGGGCAGGGGAACCCAACGTCGCCGCCTCCTCTTTGCCCACCCCACGCGCGTAAACGCTGTCCACCAGCCAAACACTGAGGAGGATCATTCCCGTCGTGGAAGTCACGAGCAAGGTGGCAAATGTGGCAGCACTCGCCCAATCTGCGCGCAACATGCCGGCCATGGTCTGGGCTGCCCACCCGGCGGGGGTCAGCCCAAAGAGTTGCAGGCGAGCAATGGCCAGCAATTCCTCGATACCACCGAGGCGTCCTGCATCCAGCGAACTCCGCAGGAGCTGCATGCCACTCCACACCGCCAAAAAGACTAGGGCCAGGGCAACGCTCATCACTTCGCGCGCCCGCCGTACCGGCACCACATGCACCGCTGCCAGTGCCACCATGGCCGAAAGACTGGTGGGCACACCAACGAACACTGTTGCTACAATGAGCATTGGCAAGTACCACCACCACGCTGCTTTGTGCGCAGCCCCAAAGCCCAGAAGCACCGGCAGGCCCAACATCACAAACATGGAAGAGTTGCTAAGAGTTGCCTCCAGCAACTTGTACATGAACACCGTCCGCCGTGGTATCGGGACAGAAAGCAAAAGTGGGAGGTCATGGGAAATGAAGAGGGTATGGATGCAGATGGTCGCTCCGCTGAGCAACAACGCCACCAGCAGCGCAAGGAGCACCGCCGCCAACACTCTGGTGGCCACCTGAGTCCCCGCCCCAAGGACTATGGCCGAAAAAAGCGCATGTGCCCCCTGAAACAGATAGTAGACAAACCCCATCCACAGCGCGATGAGGAGCAGGATGCGCAGCCGACGGGAACGATCGGCCCTGCGGATTAGATTTGCGTACATGCGCAGCTTGTTGCGGAGAAGGAGGGCGAGCATGGCGGGGGCCTAACTTTCCTGGAGGTACCTGAGCACTTCGCGGTACTCGTCCCCGCCGGTCAGCTCCAGAAAAATGTCCTCCAACGACTTGTGCTCGGCAAATCTCTCGCGTAGCTCCTTCATGGTACCCAGGGCGATGAGTCGTCCCTTGTCGATAATTCCCACGCGGTCGCACATCGATTCGGCGATCTCGAGAATGTGTGTGGACATGAATACGGTGACGCCGCGCTGCACGAGCCCGCGAAGGAGGTTCTTCAAGTTGCGCGCACTTTTCGGGTCCAGGCCCACGGTGGGTTCATCCAAGAACAAGACCTGCGGGTCGTGGATGAGGGCTCCACTCAAGGCTATTTTCTGCTTCATACCGTGGGAATAGCTCTCGATGAGCCGATCTATGTGAGTATCGAGGTCAAATATCTCCACCAGGTGTTCCAACCGACGGCAAGCCGTCTGGCGATCGATCCGGTACAAGTCCGCCATGAAGAAGAGAAACTCCCGACCGGTGAGTTTCGGGTACACATAAGGCCTTTCTGGTACCAGGCCCAGACATTTCTTCGCCTCCAGAGGCTGGGAGGTGATGTCAAAGCCCTTGATGCGCACCGAGCCTCGGTCAGGCTTGAGCAAGCCGGTCATCATCTTGATGGTTGTGGTCTTGCCCGCCCCATTGGGACCAAGGAAGCCAAACAACTCTCCGTCTACGGTGAGGGATAGGTCCTCCACCGCCACTGTGGATCCGTAGCACTTGCGCAAACCTTCGGCAACGATCATCTTCTGCCTTTATTCAGACTTTGAGCACTGCGAGGAATGCCTCCTGCGGGACCTCCACCCGTCCCAGCTGGCGCATGCGCTTCTTGCCTTCCTTTTGTTTTTCCAGAAGCTTACGCTTCCTAGTAATGTCGCCTCCGTAGCATTTGGCGGTGACGTTTTTCCGCAGCGGGCTGATGCTAGCGCGGGCGATCACCCTGCTGCCAATGGCCGCCTGGATCACGATCTGGAAAAGTTGCCTGGGGATTAGCTCCCGCAGCTTTTCGCACACCCGCCTGCCCCAGTCGTAAGCTTTGTCCCGGTGCACCACCACCGACAGCGCGTCGACCACTTCTCCGTTCAGGAGCACATCCAATTTGACCAAATCGCCTGGCTTATAGTCCAAGAACTCATAGTCGAACGATGCGTAGCCCCGCGAGACCGATTTCAGGCGATCGTAAAAGTCGAAAATGACCTCAGCCAAGGGAAACTCGTAGTGCAGGTGGGCACGAGTGGGGTCAAGGTACTCGGTGGTGATGAATACCCCACGGCGCTCCTGGGCCAATTTCATGATGCTGCCGATGTATTCGGCCGGCGTGAGAATATGTGCAGCAATGTAGGGCTCCTCTATTAGGGCGATATCGCCGGCTGGGGGCATCTGCGCAGGGTTCTCGACCCAGACCGTCTCTCCCTTCTTCGTGGTCACCCGGAACTTGACATTGGGGACGGTGGTGATGAGATTGAGGTTGTACTCCCGTTCCAGGCGTTCCTGCACAATTTCCATGTGCAAAAGGCCCAGGAACCCACAGCGGAAGCCGAAACCCAGCGCGGCGGATGTTTCCGGTTCCCAATAGAGCGAGCTGTCATTAAGGCTAAGGCGCTCCAGCGCCTTGCGCAATTCGTCATAACTCTCGGCCACCGCCGGGTACAGCCCGCTGAAGACCATGGGTTTGACTTCCTTGAACCCGGGCAGAGGCGCGCTGGCAGGCCGCGCAGCATCGGTGATCGTGTCCCCCACCTTGGTGTCGCGCACCTCCTTGATGCCGGCAATCACATAACCTACTTCTCCGGCAGAGAGTTTGGGACGCTTTATCTGCCGTAGCTGGAGAATACCCACTTCCTCAACCTCGAACTCTTTTCCCGAGGAGAAGAGCCTAATGTGCGACCCGGTGACGACCTCGCCATTGACTACTCGCACGTAGGCGACTGCGCCACGGTAGCTATTGAACATCGAATCAAAGATCAGGGCTTGCAGTGGGGCGGAGCTGTCCCCTTTCGGGGGAGGAATGCGGGCAACTATGGCCTCCAACACTTCCTCCACGCCCAGTCCGAGCTTCGCACTGACCAAGAGGATCTCCTCTTCGGCAATCCCAAGAATTTCCACCACCTGGCGCTTGACGAGCTCCACCTGCGCATTCTTCAGGTCCACCTTGTTGATCACCGGGATGATGGTGAGGTCATTCTCCAAGGCCAGGTAGAGGTTACTGATGGTCTGCGCCTCCACCCCCTGGGCGGCGTCCACGACAAGGATGGCCCCCTCACACGCAGCCAAGCTCCGCGACACCTCGTAGGAAAAGTCCACATGGCCGGGCGTATCAATGAGGTTGAGCGTGTACTGCTGCCCATCGCGGGCGGTGTAGGCCATTGTCACCGCGTGCGACTTGATGGTGATGCCCCGCTCGCGTTCCAAATCCATGTTGTCCAACACCTGGTCGACCATCTCCTCTTTGCTCAGTGTCCCGGTGAGCTCTAAGAGCCGGTCAGCCAGGGTCGACTTGCCATGGTCGATGTGGGCGATGATGCAAAAGTTGCGAATCTTATCGCTGATCATTCACGCTCCGCCGGAAAAATGACGCGTCAAATTTATGAAATAACACGCAGGAAATCAACCACATTGTGGAGGACGCACGTCTAGGCGGAGATGACAGGAGGTCGGGGGCCATACAGCGGTGGATTGTAGAAAAGCGCGGGGCCTAGGCAGGGTAGCGACGAGTGTTTCGGCGTTGCGTCACGGAGCATTGGCGTGGTCCACCGTGCTAGAAAAGGGGTGCAAGGGGTCCCTGCCAGAGAGAACCTTGCTTTGCGCACGAGCCCTGAAGGATGGAGAGGGACTACCTGGGCAAGAGTGCTTTTCGAGAGTGCACCAAGTCTCGCGCGCTCAAACGTCAAACGTGCAGGCCGGTGGGCAGGTCGTCCGCTTCCCATCGCAGGGCGGAGTCGTCAGGCCCAGAGGTGCCAAGATGGTCGCCAGGCCGCTCCCATGGGCATCGAATACGTCTAACTTGATATAGGCAGGCGGACGAGCATTGAGATGCGGCTGTTGTGTGGCGCCCCCGGTAAGGTCTGTGGATCGGAGCCGGTGTCCGTGGGCAGCGCATCGAGCTGAGTCGCAATGGTGCCGGTGAAGGTGCGGTCGGCGAGCTCGTAAATCGCCGCTGCGGCGGTCAATCGCGTGGCCAGAGGAGAGGGGGGTGGCGTCCGCCCGAGGAAAATGCCTCTGTGCGAGAGCTTCAGGTTCGCCTGGTTCGGGCGAAGAATTCCCGGAGTGCCGCGAACACCTCCTCGGTGGTGCCCGTGACAAGCTGACACTTGGGCAAAGAACCTAAGAACACGCTGCCGTAGCTTTTCAGGACCACACGCCTGTCGAAAATCAACACGCAGCCGCGGTCCGTCTTGCGCCGAATCAGGCGCCCGAACCCCTGCTTGAACTTGAGCGTAGCCCACGGGACCGTGTACTCCGTAAACGGATTCCCACCTCGATTCTTGATGGCCTCAAGGCGCGCCTCCACTAGCGGCTCGGTGGGAACCTGAAAGGGCAGCTTGGTAATGATCACCGACTCCAGGGCCTCACCTTCGACATCCACGCCTTGCCAGAAGCTGTCGGTGCCAAAGAGCACCGAGGTAGTATCCCTGCGGAAGCGCTCCAGCAGGCGGTGCCGGTCATCCGTTCCCTGCTTCAAGGCGACGATCCCATGTTCCATCAGCAAGGGGTCGAGCTCGCGGTGAATCTTGTTCAGAAGCCCGTAAGAAGTGAAGAGCACAAACGCCCGCCCTTCGGAGATGAGCAGGGCCTGAAAGACGAGCTCGCTGAGTACCGCTGCGAACTGGTGGTCCCTGGGATCTGGGATATCCAAGGGGACCCCGACAATGACTTGCCGCTCAAAGTCAAAAGGCGCCGGGAGTATCACCTCATGCCGTTTCCGGACTAGGCCTGCCCCGGTGCGTTCATTGAGAAAGTCAAAAGTCCCGGCTACAGTTAGGGTGGCTGAGGTCATGACCACGGTCTGGAAGCGATCGAACACGGCGGTGCGCATCATGGGGCCAATCTCGATCGGGGCGCTCAGGAGTCGGACAATGTTCTCACGCTGGCCTGCCTTGACCTCGATCCAACGCGTATTCTCGTCGTCTGTGCCGAAGAGGATGTCTTCGACAGTATCTGCCGCCGCCTCAAGCCGTTCGCCTGCGGCTCGCAGTTCGATGAGAAGGGAAGAGAAGTCCTGTTCCGCGTACCTGGCAATGCGTTCCAACGTCCGCAGGAGGCCTGCCACCTTGGCTGCGAACTGGCGAAGGCCCGAGCACAGGGCGCGCACTTTTTCCTCTGGTTCACCGGCTAGAAGTTCGCGCTGGGCAAACGGGGTAAGCCGCAGTTTTGCTTCCCCTTCCTGTTCCTCGGCGCGTGCCCGCACAGCCTGGTAAAGCAACTCCATGGTGGCGCTGTTCTCCTCGAGGAGCTGGTCCACCAGCGGCACAAGCGTGCGCTCGATGAGGCTTGTCGCCTCCCAGAGAAGTTCTATGGGGAGGACGTCGCTGTGGGTGTGCACCTTGGCCCCTGCCAAGTGGAGCAAGCCTTTGTTGCCGTCCTTTGCGGGGCGGTGGAAACGGCGCAGCAGGCGCGCCAGTCCGGCGCGGGTGATGCGGCTCCCGAAGTAGCTGCTGGCCACCTCCTCGATGTTGTGCGCCTCATCAAAAATTATGTGGCGATAGGGCGGGAGCACGGCAGCCTCACCGGCGGTACCCAACTGCTCGCGAACGGCGAGGTCTGCAAAGAGGAGGTGGTGGTTGGCAACAAGAATGTGCGCCTTGGCCGCCTCTCGGCGTGCGCGATTGACAAAGCATTGGGCAAAGTGCGGACACTTGGCGCGCGCGCAGGTGTCGCTCTCCGAGGCAATTGCCTCCCAGGTCTCCGCGCGCGGCATGAAGGGAAGGTCCGAACGGCTGCCGTCCTTAGTCACCTTTGCCCAGGCCAGCAGCGCCTGGAGCTCAGCGGTGTTTTCCTCGTCCACAAGCAGCTCGGGTTCACGCTCCAACTCGCTCACTTTGCGCAGGCAGGCGTAATTGCCCCGCCCCTTGACCAGGACAGCGCTGAAATCCTCCTTGAGGACTTGATGGAGAAAGGGGATGTCCTTCTTGACGATCTGTTCTTGCAGGTTGATGGTGTGGGTGGAGACCACGCATCGCTGCTTGTTGCGCACGCTCCAAAAGATGGCGGGCAGAAGATAGGCCAGCGTTTTGCCAGTGCCTGTTCCGGCTTCGATGACCGCCAGTCTGTGCTCATTGAACGCCCGGCACACGGCTTCGATCATCTCCACCTGCTGAGGGCGGTCCTCGTAGCCTTTCAGCTTTCTGGAGATCGGCCCACCGGGCCGGATGAGGGCCGCGAGCTCCTCCGGGTCCAAGGGGAGCTCTCTCTCCACGGGGCTCGGCTCGACAACAACGTAGATGTCATCCACGTCGTTGTTCACGATGTAGAATGCCACGCCGAGCTGTCCCACATGGGAAGCCACAGCTAAATCTGCCTCGGAGGGGGTGAGTGGACCATGGGGATGGTTGTGGATGACCGCGTCGCCGGGATTGACGGCGCGTGTCACTGCTGGTACGGCTTCCTGGTTGCCGCGTGCCAGCACCTTTATCGTGCGCACCGCGCCGTCGTCGTCAGTGTGCCCAACAAAAAAGACCTCGTTGCCTCCCGCCTCGGCTATGGCCTGCCGCATCGCCACCGCCGCCTCCTCGGCGATGTAGTCTGCCACCTCGACCATCGGCATGGCTTTACCCCTTACCTGGCGGCTGTGATCGGCATGGTGCGCGCATCGTCAAGCTACAACAGTGAAAGCTGGCCCCCTTCAGCCAGGGCTTGGGCAGGGAATCCTGCGGCGCGCAAATGGTGCGGAAAATCGGAAAAACCGTGCGTGGTGAATACCTGTTTCGGTCCCACGGCCCGCACGAATTGGATGAGTTCGTCGAAATCAGCGTGGTCACTGAAAGGGAGCGCCTCGTCGGCACCATAGCGGTATTTTGCCGTTGGGTCGGCTGCCCATCCTGACAGCAACAGGGTGCGTAGGCGCGGGATGGCGCGCACCGAACGATAGCGCAGAGCCTGCGGTGGGATGACCAGCACCTCCCCGCGCGGCGTGTCATAGTTCCAGGGGCCACAATTTGGGAACTCGATGCCAAAGTCCTGGTAGATCAGGGCTAACTCCCACATCGCCGGCCAGACTGTGACCCTAAACCCTCGGTCGCCTAGGAGCTTCATGGCCTCTTGACCTTTGCCCAAGGAGTAGGCCAGAATTGCTGGCACCGAACCCCAGAGCAGCGTCTCCTCCACAAAGTGCACCAGCCCCTCGATAAGCGTGTCGCGATCTACAAACCGGTACTCCGGTCGGCCAAAGGTGCACTCCATGATGAGCACATCCGCCTGTGGGATCTCGATCGCTTCTGCCGTCGCACTTGCCCGCAGCTTAAAGTCGCCAGTGTAGAGCAAGCTGACCCCATCGCGCTCGACTCTGATCATGGAGGAACCGAGGATGTGACCCGAAGGAAAAAGCTCGATGGTGAATCCGTCCAACTCGAAAGGCTGACGGTATTCCACGGGCGTTGCCTTCACCTTGTGTTGGCGCTGCTGAAAAAAGCGAATAGTGGGCGGGGTTGCGATAATGTGGTGGTGAGCCTTTAGGTGGTCGGCATGGCCATGTGAAACGTAAGAAAAAGCAACCTTGTGTTCCGCATCCAGCCAAAGCTCAGAACCCGAAAGCCGAATACCGCGGTCATAGGTGAACAAGAGGCACATCCTCCACAAGACTAACAACAGCGCGCCAAGCAGAGTGAAAATACTGCTCGCATTTCTGCTACCCAAAGAAATATAGCGAAGGGGGCCGACAAAACAAAAGGGTTTTTCCTCCGCTGCTCCATGGCGGGAATAGGCCGGTCGGTGCCGTAGTGACGGCCATCGCGATCTATTCCGGCGGGGCATGGGGCAACCTGTGAGCGGAAAGAGCGGGGCCGAGGCAGGAGTGGAGGGACAAGAGTAACCCAGAGTGACAATCAAGCGCTACTGGGTTCCCGCTCCCCCGCCTTGAACGTTCCTGGGCACAGGTCAGGACAGCGATGTTCCGGCTTGAGGCTCACGGTATGAGGGCGCGCAATAGAGGGTACAGCCAGTCCCCAGCGTTGCGGTCGTAAAGGCCAAACCCGGCGCAGAATTCCCAGTAACACCAACTCATGCCGTACTTCTCGGCTTGTCGCGCCACAAAAGCAGTCCATAATGCCCGCGAATTCATGTCCGCCTTGCTATATGCCCCGAACTCGCCCAGGAAAAGCGGCCGATTCTGCTGCTCGGCCCAGAGCTTTGCGCGGACGAACTCCAGTTCGATGGCATTCTTCTGTTGGGGCGTCCCGCTCCAGGTGGTGCCCAGCCATGCTTGGCTCCCTTCGACCCACTCAGCCCCCTGATGGGTGAACTGGAAGGGATTGTAGTAATGAACGGTCACGATGAGACCGCGCTCCCCTTCGGGCAAGCGCAACGATTCCAGCGCGCTCATGGCGTTCCAGTTGCACGGGCCGACGATGAGGATGCGATAGGGATTTGAGCTGCGCACAACCTGGATGCCTTCCACCAGCATTGCGTTCCACGTCTCCGGGGAAAGGTTGCCGCTCGGTTCGTTGAGGAGCTCAAAGAAAAGCTCTGCCGGATAGTCTCGGAAATGGCGGGCAATCTGATCCCACATGGCGAGAAAACGCTGTCTGTGTCCTGCTGGGTCCTGCATGATTTCTTCGTAGTGGTGCATGTTGAGGACCACAGCAAGTCCGCGCTGCAATGCTTGCCTCACCGCCCATTCCACGCGGTCGAAAAAATCCTTGTCGATGGTGAACGGCGCGGTGGCCTTGGCGTGCGCGGACCAGCGGGTGGGAATCCTCACCGCAGTGAACCCCGCCTCTTTGATGAGCTGGAAATACCGTTCTTCCAGGACCACTCCCCAGTCGCCTTCCCGGGGTGCTTCCAAGGCGTTGCCCAGGTTGACGCCCTTCGCCAGAAGCGTGTTCTGCACGAACGGGTCAAGGGCGCTTTGCGGAGGTGAAAATGGCGCCTCGGCCTGCAGGGGCGTCTTGTCCCTGCTGCACGCCAGGGTTGACACAAGGATGAGCACGAGAAACACGGGGCTACGAAAAGTTGCCTTTCGCATCTCTATCCTCCCCTAAGAGAGTAACGTGCGCATGTTAAGCGCCTGGCAGAACGCTGTTGCCGCACCGAGGGGCCTGCCACATGCACCGGCCTGTCTCGGGCCTTCCGCCGGTCACTGTGGACTTGTCGCCGAACGCAATTTAGCAGGCAGAAGGCACAATGTCAAGAGAAACGTTTGGAGTCCCGACTCCTTGCCCGCGGTATGACAGCTGGAGGGGCAAAAATCCGTTGCGTTTTCAGGTCAAATTGCTTATCTTGAATGCCCAGAAATGGAATGTGTCGTACGGGAGGAGAGAGTCACAGTGAGCAGTGAGCGGCTAATGGTGTCGGTTTCCGGCATCCGAGGCACGGTGGGAGGAAGCCTGACGCCGGAGGTGGTGCTTCGCTATGCCCAGGCCTATGGTACCACGGTCGGCGAGGGGGCGATTGTGGTGGGCAGGGACTCGCGCGTGACTGGCGAGATGGTCATGCATGGGGTCTTCGCTGGATTGTTGTCCGTCGGGCGCGACGTGATCGACCTTGGGGTAGTGCCTACGCCTACCACGCAATTGGCAGTGGAAAAGTTGCGTGCTCGTGGCGGCATCGTCATCACCGCAAGTCACAATCCGATTCAGTGGAATGCGTTGAAGCTCTTGGCCGAGGACGGCCTCTTCCTTGGGCCGGACCAGGGAGAGGTGGTCAACAGGCTCGCGCGCGAGGCAAAGTTCCCTTTAGTGCCCTGGGACCGCGTGGGCAAGGTCCGGCGCTATGAGCGGGCTGTGGCAGACCACCTTGAGGCCATCGAACGACTCTCGGTCCTTGACGTGCCTGCCATCCGCAGGAGGCGGTTCAAGGTGGTGGTGGATTGCTGCCATGGCGCGGGCGGGGTCATCCTGCCCCAACTGTGCGCGCACTTGGGGTGCGAGGCCCACTTTCTCTATGAAGAACCCAACGGGCTCTTTCCCCGCAATCCAGAGCCGCGACCCGAGCACCTGGGCGAGCTGTGCCAGGCGGTGAAAAGCCTGGGGGCGGACATCGGCTTCGCTGTGGACCCTGATGTGGACAGGCTGGCCATCGTTTCCGAACGGGGTGAGCCTTTGGGCGAGGACTATACGCTGGTGCTGGCGGTCAAGCTCATCCTCAGCAAGCGGACCGGCAAGGTGGTGGTAAACGCCTCTACGACGCGAGCCATTGACGACGTTGCCGCGGCTCACGGCGCCGAAGTGGTGCGCGCGAAGGTCGGCGAGATCAACGTGGCGCTCAAGGCGCGAGAGGTGGGTGCGGTCATTGCCGGCGAAGGGAACGGCGGGGTGATGCTGCCAGAGCTTCACCTGGGCCGGGACGCGCCGGTGGGCATTGCGCTGACGCTCCAGCACCTGGTGGAGTTCGGTGGCACAATCTCCGCACTTAACGCGACACTGCCGCAGTACGTGATGGTCAAGGATAGGGTCGAACTGCCTGGCAGTGCCAATCCGGCGCCCATTGTCCAGCGGCTTGCCGCCGAGCGCCGGGATGAACGCCTTGATCTGTTGGATGGGGTGAAGATCCTGTATGACCGCGCCTGGGTGCACGTGCGTCCCTCCAACACCGAGCCCATTATCCGCATCATCGCCGAGGCCCCCAGCGCCGCTCAGGCCCAGGAACTGGTGGACTCGCTGAAGCATGATCTCATGCGCATAGCTGGGTGAGGGGACTCATGAAGAGCGGACAGGACAACATCGAGCGCCTGGCTGGGCGCCTTGTCGGCGATATTGGGTCCTCGTGCAGCCAGCTGAACACCGGTACATGCACGAACTGCCAGCACTGCAGCGTGCGCAATCCGACCGCTGTAGAGTCAATCGTGCGCAGTGGGGCGGAGCGCATCGGGGCGAGCTTGGGCGTGGGGCGTCCTGCTGCGGAGTTGGCAAAGCTCATTGACCATACCTTGCTCAAGCCTGAGGCCACCAAGGAGCAGATCGTACGTCTGTGCCAGGAGGCGGTCCAGTATGGTTTTGCCAGTGTGTGCGTGAATCCCTGCTGGGTCCGACTCTGCGCCGAGGCGGTGCGGGGTTCGGGCGTGCTAGTCTGCTCGGTCGTGGGGTTCCCGCTGGGCGCCCATACGATGGTCACAAAGGCTCTGGAGGCAGCGCACGCAGTACGCGATGGCGCCCAGGAAGTGGACATGGTCATCAACATCGGCATGCTCAAGTCTGGTGAGCACCGTTACGTGGAGGCGGACATCCGTGGCGTGGTGCGGGCTGCAAGCCCGGCGCGGGTGAAGGTGATCATAGAGGCCTGCCTTCTCACAGATCAGGAGAAGATCTATGCCTGCCTTTTGGCGCAAAGGGCAGGGGCGCATTTTGTCAAGACGTCGACGGGGTTCAGCACCGGCGGCGCTACAGCTGCCGACGTGGCTCTGATGCGGCGGGTGGTGGGCACGAGCATGGGCGTAAAAGCGGCAGGCGGTATCCGCGATTTGGCAACCGCCCAGACAATGGTGGCCGCTGGAGCCGACCGCATCGGCGCCAGCGCCAGCGTCAGCATCGTGAGCGGCCAGAAAACCTCCTAACCCCATGACTGCCCGAGACATCATCAGCCGCAAACGCGACGGGCACCGCTTGACGCGCGAAGAGATCGACTACTTCGTGCGTGGCTACGTCAAGGGAAGGATCCCCGACTACCAGATGGCAGCCCTGCTCATGGCCATCTTTCTGCGCGGCATGGACACCGCAGAGACCTCCTGGCTTACCGAAGTCATGCTCCTGTCCGGAGAGACCCTCGACTTTAGCGACGTGCCGGGGCCCAAGGTCGACAAGCACAGCACTGGCGGGGTGGGAGATAAGGTGTCGCTCGTGCTCGCCCCCTGGGTTGCGGCTACGGGCGTGAATGTGCCGATGATTTCAGGGCGCGGCCTTGGTCATACCGGCGGCACCCTGGACAAACTTGAGGCAATCCCCGGATTTCGCACCGACTTTGAGCCGGAAGAACTAAGGAGTCTACTCCGCGAGGTGGGGGTGTTTATTGCCGGCCAGACCGCCCGCCTGGTTCCTGCAGACCGGAAGATCTATGCCCTACGCGATGCCACTGGCACCGTGGAGTCTGTGCCCTTGGTGACGGCCAGTATCCTCAGCAAAAAGCTAGCGGAAGGGATCGATAGCCTGGTGCTGGACGTGAAGACGGGCGGCGGGGCATTCTTCCAGCAGCCTGAGCAGGCAGAAGAGCTGGCGCGCACCTTGGTCTCAACAGCACAGGCGCGCGGCTTGCGGACAATCGCCCTGCTGACAAGCATGGAACAGCCCTTGGGGACGATGGTGGGACCTTGGTTGGAAGTCAAGGAGGCGGTCCACTGCCTGCGGGGCACAGGCGAGAACGATATCATGGAGGTCACCACCGCACTGGGCGCGTTGATGTTGCTCTCGGCAGGCCAGGCTCGCTCGTTCGAACAGGCCCAGCAGATTCTGCAGGACGCCCTTGCCACTGGCGCTGCCTACGAGAAATTTCGGCAGATGGTGGCTGCGCAAGGCGGGGAGCTGGCGGTGATCGACAACGTGGACTCTTATCCTGAACCGCGCTTTCAGGCGGACGTGCACAGTCTCCGCGAGGGATTTGTTATCGGCATCGATGCGCGCGCAATCGGCAGGGCCGTCTGTCTTCTGGGCGGCGGCCGCCAAGTCGTAGAAGACGCCATCGACCACCAGGCAGGGGCTGTGCTGCACAAGAAGATAGGAGACCCGGTAAGGGTGGGTGATGTCCTGGCATCGCTCCATTCCAACAGGAGCGCGGTGCTGGATGAGGCGGCGCGGTTGGTTCTGGATGCCTACTGTGTTGCTGCCGAGCCCGTTCCGCCTCTGCCACTGATTTTCAAGGTCATCGATGCAGGCGGAAGCCATGCATGGCCCCTGGAAGGCTATCGGTTTCCACATGAAGAGAGCGCGCGACACGAGGCAGCCCCTCCGGGAGGGTGAGAGAGGGAATACCCACACTCGCGCGGCTTTGGGGCGGTTTCTCAATCGGCTCGAACACAGGCAGGGGGCAGAGAAGGGCATTCAAAGCCCGCACGTTGTCTGCAATGGTCGGTGTGCGGGCACCCGTTTTGTTTTCTCCAGCAAGGCGTGGTGAAAACTGGACGTAGGAAGGAGGAACTATGCCACTGATACGACGCAGGTGGGCGCCGCGGGAGGCGGACGAATGGAGCAGAGAGGACTGGTTTGCCATACTGTTGTCCGCGCTGGCCTATGTTTCGCTTGTCTGTGGGCTGGCCGGGAGTTTCTTGCTGCTCCCGTGGGGTTTTGTGCTCCTGGCGGCTGGGGTTGTTTTTACCGCACTGATGTACCTGATTATCGATCCGAAACTCCGCGTGATTTCCACCGAATACGAGAAAAAGCAGAAAGAACATCTCACGCAACTGGAGCGCATTCAGCGCTGGGAGGAGTCGGCATGAACAAGGGCCTGGCGGTGGTGATCGGCATGACCATTGCGTATGGGGCGTCGCTGGTGGGGATGGTATTCGCCTACCTCTACTACCGCAAGTACCGGCGACAGCAAGAGGGAGGGTCTGGCAATGAGTGAGTTCCTGCAACCTGTGCGCATTGGCAGCCCCATCTTGGGCGCGGTGCTTCCTGCGGCGGTCTTTGCCGTATCCTTTGTGCTTACCTATCTTCTCATCAGGCGCTTCATGAAGGGTTTGTAAGGTGTGGTGCGCGTGCGACTGATGCGTTGGGAGGCACGATTATGACAACAACCTTCGCTTTCTTAGACTGGCTGTGGCTTGTGTTGTTCACGCTCTTAATGGTGATCTGTGGCGTTTTCTTCTATCGTCTGGGTAAGCGTTCGCAGTCGGACTTTTTCCTGGCTGGACGGGGCTTGCCGTGGTGGCTTCCGGCCTCCTCGGTCTACGCCACGCACACCGCCACCGACACGCCCATATGGGTGACGGGCGTGATCTACAAGTACGGGTTGGCAGGGCTGTGGTACACCTTCTTCTGCGCCTGGGCCGCGGTGAGCTCGTTTGTCTCCACAAGGATCTTCCGCCGCTCGTTGGCTTACAGTCAAGCGGAGTGGCAGAGCCTGCGCTTTAGTGGCCTGGGCAGTGAAATGCTGCGTGGGTGGGTGGCAGGATGGCAGGTTTTCATGAACATGTTCATCCTGGGGTGGGTCGGGATCGCCATGGGTAAGCTGTGCAACGTCTTCTTTGGCTGGCCGTTGTGGGTGGGGCTGGTTACCTTTTCCTCAATCTGCGTGATCTATGTGCTGGCCGCCGGCTATTGGGGCGTGGTCATGGCCGATTTTCAGCAGGGTGTCATTGCCTTCATCATGATCACCCTGGTGTCGGCATGGGGAGTGGTAGCTGCGGGCGGGCCACGCGGCATCGTCAGCAGGCTGAGCGCGATGAACAGCAGCTGCGCCTGGACTCTCCCGGAGGTCAAGGCTCCTATGGCCATGGGGACGGTGCGCATCACCGATCCGGCAACTGGCGAGGTGCTGGCCAGCAGTGAGGAGCCCTTCGTGGTAGCACCGGCAACGAGCAGTGGAACAAAGGCTTTCCAGCAACGAGCGAAGGAGGCACTTTATGCAAGGGGCAAGCCAGGGCAGGTGCTCTTTCCGGCGCGGAGTGACACATTGCAGGCGGGCGGAACCTACACGATAGTGTGGGTGCCGGAAAAAGACCGTCGCCTCGTGAAAGTGGAGGTATCCTTGGATGGAGGGACCACTTGGCAGGTAGTGGAGCGCAGCCATTACCAGGGGCAGCGCTGGCGCCTCAACCCTGTGAGCTTCACCGGGTTTTTCCGCGGTCAGTTCCCAGTGGCATGGTTTGTGACCATGCTCGTGGTGGCTCTGCTGGGCGGCTTTGGCATGGGCACCAGCATCGATTGGTATACCGAGGCCCAGCGCATCCAGTCTGCACGAACCGTGCGCGATGCCTCCTACTGCATCTGGGCCGGTACCCTTGCTGGCCTGGTGCGGAATGCCATGTGGGCAGTCGCGATCCTCGGCTTCTTCGTGCTCTTTCCGCACATCGCCACGCAGAAGGAGTATGAGATGGGATGGTACGTCATCGGGTTCAAGTACCTCCCCGTGGGAATGGTGGGCTTTTTCTTCGCCGGCATCCTTGCAATTCATCTTTCGACCATTTCCACCCATCTGAACCTGGGCGCCATGTATGCGACGCGCGACTTTTATCACCACTACGTGAACCCGCAGGCCAGCGAGCAGCGCCTCGTGTGGGTGGGCAGAATCGCCACGCTGGTGGTCCTGGGCGGCTCGTTCGTATTCGGCCTGATCATCGGCGAAGAGATCACCGCCTGGCTCATCTTTGCCCTCTGGATCATGGCCGCAGGGGTGTGGTTGCCCAACATCCTGCAGGTGATCTGGTGGCGCTTCAACGCGTGGGGCTACCTGAGCGCCTGGGCCGCTAATCTGGGCTTGAGCTGGCTGGTGGTGTGGGTGCTGCCCCGATTTGGCCTCATACCCGAGCTGCCCGACTACTTGCAGTTCTGGTCCCTGATTGTGCTCAACGCCATCATCTATGTGCCAATCACGTTGCTGACCAAGCCGGAGGACATGGACCACCTGGTGAAGTACTACGTCATGTCCAGGCCCATCGGCTTCTGGGGGCCGGTCCGGCGCGAGGCAATACGCCGCGGTCTGCTTAGGTGATGGTTTACTCTCTACCGAGGTGAAGAAAGGATGCAGCCGCCTCTCTTCTTGAACGGGAGCCTCATCCATCTCCGGCCGGTGGACTTGGACGCAGACCTGGAGATGTTTTATCGTGGGGAGAACGATCCGCTCGTACGGGATGCGCTCTTCCTTGCCTTTCCGGTGACACGCCAGGCACTGCGTTCCAGGCTCACGCAGCAGCTGGAGAGCCGTGAGGCAATCTTGTTCACCATCTGCACCAACGAAACGGGACGCGCAGTCGGGGTGACTGCGTTTTTCCGCATTGATTACGTGAGCAGGGCCGCGGTGTTCTACCTGGCACTTTTGGACTCCGAGGCGTGGGGCAAAGGGTATGGCGGAGAGGCCACGCGGCTCATGGTCGACTATGCCTTCGCCACCCTGAACTTGAATCGCATCCAGCTGCATGTATGCGCGGAGAATACCCCGGCGATTCGCATCTATGAGAAGGCGGGGTTCGTCAAGGAGGGGGTATTGCGCCAGGCCATGTATCGCCGGGGTGGCTACGTGGACTTTTGGGTGATGGGGATTCTGAGGGAGGATTGGGAAAGGAATAAGGCGGTATAGTCAGACGAACGGGGGTTACTTCGTCTCTGTTGCTCTGATTCTATTGTTGCAGCCCTGGCTGGGCTGAGAAGGTGAGCAAGGGCACATTCGTTGCAGTTAGTGGACATTTTTTGCATATTGTTACGATGGAATTCGCCAAGATTGGTAGAAATTGTGGGTGAGGAGCCGGTGTTTGAGAGTGCGCTCCTCCTGGCCGGAGACGTGGACACTCGCCAGGTGCACCGGCAGTTATGCCTGTGGGCGAAGGAGGGTCGCCTGTACCAGCTGCGGCGTGGCCTGGACGCATTGGCGCCACCTTTCCGGAAGGTCAGGCCGCATCCCTTCCTCATCGCCAATCGGCTGGTGCGCGGCTTGTACGTCGGTTGCCAGTCCGCACTCGCCCATTGCGGACTCATCCGCGAGCATGTGCCGCTCCTGGTCAGCGTCACTACGGCTGGCCCTGGCCGCTGGGACACGCCGCTAGGCGCCTTCGAGTTTCGCCATATCAGGACCGATTGGCTGCACGGCTATCGGCAAGGTGGACCTTGGGGGTGGTCAAAAGGCATTCCTGGCCACGCCGGAGAAGGCCTTGCTGGATTGGATTTACCTCCACCCTGGTGCCGATTCGCCGACCTACCTCAGCGAACTCCGCCTCCAACATCTGGAGAGGCTCGAGCTGGACAAGCTCCTGGGCCTGGCTGAGGGCAGTGGTCGTCCCAAGTTGAAGCGGGCGGCTGGGGCTGTGACGGAACTGGCGCGTGCCGAAGCGCAGGAGGACGAGACCCCATGAAGGAGTATCTGGCTGAGCTGGTCCGCTCCAGCTTCACGCCGGCCCAGGATCGCAACGTGGTGCGCGACAATCTGCAGGCGCGCCTTCTCGGCGCGCTGCAACGCGCTGGCGCCATGATCCCGCTTGCCTTTCACGGCGGCACGGCTTTGCACTTTCTATCCTCCGCTCCATCCATTGCGAAGTGACCCGGGAGGGTTATGCAATACGATCCAAGGCAAGCGAGGAGTTTGGGTGCAGCGCTATCCTTCCGCCTCTTTGCAGTTCTTTAAGAATTTGGCCGTCGGCTTCCGGTTCGTAGGACGGCTGTACCCGCTGCCTCGAGGGTTCTGAGGGCGAATCCGCCTGGCCCGGGAGTCACATCTGGACTAGACAAGTCACGTAAATCTCGCGCAATGCCTCTCGACGGCAGTATCGCGAGCGCGCGCAGCACCGTGGCGACTAGGGATGGCAGTTCTTGTCTCGGGCAGAGAAAAGTGGGAGAGAAGCATGACTGAACAAACTGCCGAAGCATTGCAAATGACCACACGCTTTTCCTTTGCCAGGCAGCTCACTCTCCTGGATTGGGCGATCATTGCGGCATTCCTGGCCTTTTCCGTGCTCATCGGCGTGTATTTTTCTCGGCGGGGCACGCGCAGCATGGCCGACTACTTCGCCTCGGGGCAAGGGGTCCCCTGGTGGCTGCTGGGCACCTCAATGGTGGCTACCACATTTGCGGCAGATACCCCCCTGGCCATCAGCGGCCTGGTAGTCAAGCAGGGCATCTGGGGTAACTGGTTCTGGTGGTCGCAGGTGCCCATGTTTGTGATCGGCGTCTTTTTCTTCTCCCGCCTCTGGCGCCGTGCGCGCATCATAACGGACACGGAACTGGTCACCCTGCGTTACTCCGGCAAGCCGGCCCGCATCCTCCGCGGCTTCCGCGCCCTCTACTTCGCCCTGCCCTACAACTGCCTGATCATGGGGTGGGTGAACTTGTCCATGACCAAGATCATGGGCCTGACCTTCAGCATCCCGAAAAACATCGCTGTCCCGGCCTGCATCCTGATCACCATGGCCTATTCGGCCGTCTCGGGCCTCTGGGGCGTGCTGGTGACAGACTTTTTCCAGTTCTTCTTGGCCATGGGCATGACCATCTTTCTGGCTATCTACGCCGTGGGTCACGCGGGCGGAATGGGCGCGTTGCTCGGAGAGCTGCCTCGGCTGTACGGTCCGCAGAAGGCAGCATCCATGTTGAGCGTGGTGCCTTCAACTGCCAGCGGTCAGGAGTTTTCTATTTTTCTGCTCTACATTCTCCTGCTGTGGTGGACGGTAGGGAACACGGATGGCGGGGCCTACTTTGCCCAGCGCATGATCTCGGCAAAAAACGAGCGGCATGCTTTTCTGGGGTATCTGTGGTTCAATATCGCTCATTTCTGCCTCCGCCCCTGGCCATGGATCGTGGTCGGCATTGTTGCGGCGGTCCGCTTTCCGGGCATCATCAATCCTCACACCAACGCCCCAGACCCCGAGGTGGGGTATATCGCGGTGATGCTGGATCTGTTGCGTCCCGGGCTGCTGGGGTTGATGTTGGCTTCATTCTTGGCCGCCTTCATGTCTACCATCGCCACGCAGATCAATTGGGGCGCGTCCTATTTGGTCAATGACTTTTACCGCCCATTCGTCCGGCCGCACGCCTCCGAGCGCCACTATGTGGTGGTGGGGATAGTGGCTACTGCACTCATGGCGATTCTCGGCGGTGCAGTGACCTTCTTAATGAACGACATCTTCAAAGCCTGGCTGCTGTTTTCCGCCATTGTGGCGGGCATTGGTATCGTGTACATCTGTCGCTGGTACTGGTGGCGCGTCAACGCCTGGTCGGAGATGTCCGCCATTGTGAGCATTCTGGCGGTGGTAGCAATTGTGTTGTTTGTTCCGAACGCGGGCACGGTGCGCCTCCTGCTCCAGGGGTTGAGTGGTCTCGCGTTGGCTGGGCTGGCGTGGTATGTGCTCTCCAGACCCAAGGAAGCGGCCGATAATTGGGGAGGCGTGGTGGCCGCACTGCTCTCAGGTCTTCTCGCCCTGTGGGTAGTAGGCAAGGTTACCTTGCCGCAACGGCAATTCCCTTGGACGCTCCTTTACACGGTGCCCATTTCTCTGGTCGTTTGGCTCACGAGCACGCTGCTCACCAAGCCGGTGGACATGGCAAATCTTATGGAATTCTACCGGCGAGTACATCCGGGCGGGCCAGGGTGGCGGAAGGTTGCTGCTCTTCTTCCCCAGGTGAACCAAGGGGACAGTCTCTACCATCGGCGCAACGTATTCGGCGCCTTGCTGGGGATCGTGGCCGTTTATTCTGCCCTTATTGGCATCGGTAAACTTGTGTTAGGTCAAGTGCTGGCCGGAGTTGTGCTGCTCATAGTCACTGGGCTCAGTTTCTGGGGCGTGGCGCGACTTTTGGCGCGCGAGACATGGAAAGCACCAGCACAATAACCGCATGAGGTTCCGGTGCCGACTCTTTCGGAGGGAATCGCTATGTATACACGACGCGAGTTCTTGGGGGCGATCACTGTGCCCGCAGCGGCGGCGGTGGTCGGCTTGGACCCGTTGGGTGTAAGGCGTGCCCTGACGGCCCTGGCTGGCTATACCGGCACTCCTCAAGAAGCTGCAGAGGATGAGGCCCTCTGGTTCGAGGTGCAGCAGGCCTTCGCCGTGGACCGCACCATCATCAACTTGAACAATGGTGCGGTATCGCCCTCACCGGCGCCCGTCCTCGAAGCCCTCCATCGGCACTGGGATTTCGGCAACAAGGCGCCGTGTTACACGATGTGGCAGGTGCTGGAGCCGCAGCGCGAATCGGTGAGGCGCCAAATCGCCGCGGCCTTCGGCTGTGATGCGGAAGAGATCGCGCTGACAAGGAATGCGTCTGAGGGGCTGGAGATATGCCAGTTTGGACTGGACCTCCGACGAGGGGATGAGGTGCTCACCACCAACCAGGACTACCCCCGCATGATCACGACCTGGAGACAACGCGAGAGGCGCGAAGGAATCGTCTTGCGCCAGTTTTCCCTTCCGGTGCCTGCGGAGGACCCGGATCAGATCGTCAGCCTTTTTGCCCAGCATATCACGGCGAAGACAAGGGCGATCCTTATCTGCCACGTGATCAATCTCACAGGGCAAATCCTCCCTGTGAAGGCCATCGTGCAGATGGCCCGCGGCAAGGGGATACCGGTGATTGTCGATGGTGCGCACGCCTTTGCCCACCTCCATTTCAGCCATGCGGACCTGGACTGCGACTTTTATGCTACCAGCCTGCACAAGTGGCTTTGTGCACCGCATGGCACCGGGTTTCTCTACGTCCGCAAGGACAGGATCCGGGAGTTGTGGCCGTTGATGGCCGCGCCTGCGGAGATGGACGACAACATCCGCAAGTTCGAGGAGATC
>JAPDPR010000009.1 GCA_034506335.1 candidate division KSB1 bacterium | reverse complement strand
CAGAGGAAAAACCAGCTGAACTTGACCAAAGCCGCGGTGAGCACGATGGTCACTATTTTCACTGCACCTAAATAGCAGAGTGGCTGTCGCGCCAGACCACAGCCAAGGCCATACACGCTCACAAAAACTGCATTCCCCACAGCGACGATGGGCAGCGCAACGCCCAGGGCTGGCGGGAGCAACCCGCGCACCAGCGCCACTACTGGGGTCACGCACCCCAACACTAACGCCGGCACCCAGCCGACGAATACCAATGTCAGCACGAGCATCGCGTTGACGAACGGCCCAGTGAAAGGCTGCGGTAGACCTACCACCTGGCCTACGATCGTCAGCGCGGCCACCACGGCGAGTCGCGCCAAGAGCACCGGACGGCGCACTATCCCACCCCCTGTGGCAGGGAAAAAGCGGCGCCACTTGCTATCGCCTCATGGCGCGTGCCAGCGAAGCGAACAACCCCATGCGCCTCAAGAAGCACCGTGTGCCTCCTGACAAAATAGTCCTTGACAATGCGGCGGTCGATTTGTATACTTGAGCCACGATTGCTTGTATCGCTGGACAAGCCATGAAACGCTCCAAGCACTCGCGCGCCGGTCACATCCCCTTGCGCACGTGTGCGGGCTGCCGCCAGGTGCGCGAAAAACAGACCCTACTCCGTGTGGTCCGAGCCACAAATGGCGTGGTGAGCGTCGACCTGTCAGGCCGGGCGCCTGGCCGCGGTGTCTATGTCTGCCCTGACCCATCCTGCGTTTCCATGGCCAAGAAGCGACATGCTTTGGAACGCTCGCTGCGTTGCCCAGTGCCCGAGCAAGTGTACGAGGACCTGACCAGAGTGGTGGTGAGTAGAGATGCTCCTCAGTGACTTACGCATGATCGGCCTGGCGCGCCGAGCGGGCAAAGTGGCCATTGGACGCGAAGCCGTGCGCGTTGCCCTGCGGACCGGACGCGCTAAGCTCTTAGTCCTGGCGCACGACGCCCCGGAAAAAGTCCACATCCACTTCCGGGCCTTGGCTGATGCGTGCAATGTACCGGTTGCCGAGGTCATAGGCAAGGCAGAACTTGGGCATCAGGTCGGTCGCGGGCCCGTGGCCATGATCGCGGTGTGCGAGGAGCAGTTTGCGCGCGGCATCCTTAGCAAGTGCGCTGCACAGGAGGCTGCGCGCAAAAAAAGCGCCTCCGCATCACCATCAGAAGAGGGTACCCAAGCACGAAACAGGCCACGGCCTCGCCGGCACCCACGTAGAGCACCGTGAGCCAGTAGGGCATCCCCGCGATGCGATGCAGGTAGGCGCTCACGCCTAGCGCATTGCACACCACGGGAGGCAACGGCGCCAGCCAGGGTTTACCCGTGGTTCGGAGCGCGTAGGTAAGAAGCGCCGCCACGAGCGTTATGAAACTGCCAGCGAAGATATCCACCGGACCAAGGCCGCCAAACACGTTCGCCACCATGCAACCAAAGTACAGGCCGGGGATGGCCCAGGGCGTGAGAAAAGGAAGCACGGTCAGCGCTTCTGCCACCCTAATCTGCACCGGGCCATAGCTGACGGGCGCCAGGGCAACGGTCAGAGCCGCATACAGTGCACCGATGAGTCCGGCTGTCGCGATCTGTTTGGTTGTCATAGGGAATACTCCTCGAGTCACTCACCCAACGGGGCACAGTACATGACGGAATGTACAGAAGCTTTGCCCAAACTGGCGCACCTTGCTGGCGAGGTCACTCGGCTCCTCGAGAAGACCTTTGGTGAACCCAAATGGACCGGCCCACGTGACCCACTAGACGTACTCATACGCACCATTCTCTCGCAGAATACCAACGACCGCAATCGCGACCTGGCCTACGAGGCCCTGCGCGCGCGCTACCCCCGATGGGATGAAGTCCTTGCGGCGCCCACGGCCGAGATCGCCAGCACCATTCGCCCTGCCGGCCTCAGCAATCAAAAAAGCGTCCGCATCAAGGAGCTTTTGACATGGATCAAGCAAACCTATGGTGCGCTCGACCTCCGGTCCATTTGCCAGCAGCCTACAGAGCACGTCGTTGACCTCTTCCTCCAACGCAAAGGGGTGGGCATCAAGACGATCAGTGTCGTGCTCATGTTCGCGTGCGGGCGGGACATATTCCCGGTGGACACACACGTGCATCGCATCTGCATGCGCCTTGGCCTTGTCCCTCCCGGGGCCACTGCCGAGAGGACGCACCACCTGATGCAACCGTTGGTGCCAAAAGGGAAGGCCTATTCGCTGCATATGAATCTCTTGCGTCTGGGGCGCACCATCTGTCGCGCGCGCAAGCCTCTGTGCGCGCTCTGTCCGCTGCAAGCTATTTGCCCGTCTGCCGAACATTACGCACCTGCCAGCTCCCTTTGACGTGGCTTCCAGCCGAACCGCGCCGCATGTGGCATCCCCGCAGGCGCTGCGAGCTGTCCGTAGCTCGCCACCCTCCCGCGGGGCACCTTGCTGACCACTTCGTTCACACCGAGGAAAAACGCTCCGCGCCGCGCACCACCCTCTTGGCCAGCCCTCATACAGCTTCGGGCACCTCCACCTCGACGGCCTCCGCCTTCGCCATCGTGATGCCTGTGTAGCCGTACACCGCCGATACCAAAGGGTTAGTCAGATTCAGAAAAGCAAATGGCAGGTAGGCAAGCGGGCTCACGCCGAGCGTTGCATGCATGAAGGCGCCACAGCTGTTCCATGGAAAGAGGGGCGAAGAGAGCGTTCCAGAATCCTCCAGGCAACGCGAAAGGTTCTTCGGGTGCAACCCCATGCGATCGAACGCGTCTTTGTACATCCTGCCTGGGATGACAATGGAGAGGTACTGGTCTGACGCGATGGCGTTCATCCCGATGCAGCTGAGGAGGGTCGTTGCCACCAAGGAGCCTGTGCTGCGCACGCGGCGCAGGAGCGCTTCGGCAATTGTGGCCAGCATACCCGTCTTCTCCATAATGCCGCCAAAGGACAGAGCACAGACAATGAGCGCCACCGTCTCCATCATGCTGACCAACCCACCCCTGGTCAAGAGTTCATCGACCGCCACCACGCCGGTGGCGGAAACATAGCCCCGGTGGGCTGCACTCACCACAGACGAAAGGGAGGCAGACTGGGCAACCAAGGCACAGATCCCCCCCATAGCCGTCCCGGCCAACAGCGCCGGCAAGGGGGGAATGCGCTTGACCACCATGAGAATGACCAGGCATGGCGGGAGCAAGAGCAGCGGGTGGATGACAAACCCGTTGCGCAAGGTCGCAAGAATAGTCAGCACGTTTTCCGTGTTCAGACTTCCTCCGCGGAAGCGAAGGCCGATCAGCCCAAAGAGAAAAAGGGAAAGCGCGTAACTGGGCGCTGTGGTGTAGACCATGTGCCGAACATGGGAAAAGATATCGGTACCGGCAACCGCTGGCGCCAGATTGGTCGTGTCGGAAAGCGGGGACATCTTATCGCCAAAATAGGCACCTGAGATTATGGCTCCGGCCACCATCGGTAAGGGGACGCCCAAACCCTGCCCTACACCCACCAGTGCCACGCCCACTGTCCCAGCCGTGGACCACGAGGAGCCTGTTCCCAGCGACACCACGGAGCAGATAATCAGGGTGGCCACAAGAAAGATGGCAGGAGATAGGAGTTGAAGCCCGTAGTAGATCATCGTGGGGACTATCCCCCCCAGGAGCCAGGTGCCGATGAGGGTGCCGACGACCATCAGGATAAGGATGGCGTCCATCGCCAAGGTGATGCCTATAACCATGCCCTGCTGGATTTCGCGCCATTTGTAGCCGTGGGCCACGGCAATGGTGGCCGCCAAGGCCGAGGCGCAAATCAGGGGGATGTGCGGCGACTGCTTGAGTACAATGATCGTGAAAGAGAGGGCTCCCACAAGAAAGAGCACAGGTACTAGCGCTACACCCAAACGAATCCGTCTCTTCTCGCTCATGCCAGCTCCGCTTCCTTACCTGCAGCCGGTCGTAGGGAGATTAGGTTTGGGCCGACGCGCCAGGGTCGCGCGCGTCGAATTCGCATTGCCTCTACCTGCTTCGGCCGGGAGGCCGAGCCTACGGCTCATCGCCACTCCACGCTCCTCACCCCCTCAACCGCCAGAAGCCTTTCCATAAGCTCGGAACCGCTGGTGCGGGTGCTACCCCTGAGGCGGAACACGATCTGCGCCGCTCCTGCCTGTGCACTGAGCCTATACTGCGTATCTTGCACGCGCATGCCCATCTCGGCTAGGACCTCCCGAAGAGAGTCCTCCACACGTCTGCGCTCTTGGGCCGGCACGACCACCCGCAGGCTTCGGTACACCACGCGCGCGAAACGATGCTCAAAGCGATCCATCACCACCAAAAGGAAAAGCGCGAGGGCCGTCGCAAGCAGGCTGAGCAGAAAGAACCCTTCACCGATAATGATGCCCAAAGCGGCCACGAACCAGAGGCAGGCCGCGGTGGTGAGTCCGCGCACAAAGTCGCCTGACTTGATAATTGAGCCTGCGCCGAGAAAGCCAATTCCCGTGATAATGCCTGCGGCAATCCTTCCTGGGTCAACAGTGATTCGAGCCATTGCTTCGGGGCTCACGGTTGCCAGCCCTCGGGCGGTGAGCATAATCATGGTGGCGCCGGCGCAGACCAGCGCGTGGGTCCGCATGCCCGCCGGCCTACCGTGCCTGGCGCGCTCAAGTCCTACCACCGCCCCGAGAACCACCGCTACGAGCATCTGCACAACTGCTTGCAACTCAAACCTCATCCAGCTCATAACGAGCGTCTCCCCTTTTGCCGAACAAGCACCCCGCCATGGCACGCATCCCATGTGCCAGGGAGCGTCATGGTTTTTTCGCACCACTACTCACGCTGCCAACTCCCGCCGCAGGAACTGGCCGGTGTAGGACTCTTGCACTTGGGCCACCTGTTCGGGCGTACCCGCCGCAACCACATACCCTCCCTCCTCGCCACCCTCCGGACCCAGGTCTATGACATAATCGGCGCCCTTTATCACGTCCAGATGGTGTTCGATCACGACCACAGTGTTCCCCATGTCCACAAGCCGGTTGAGCACATCCAGGAGCATTTTGATATCCTCAAAGTGCAGGCCGGTGGTGGGCTCGTCAAGGATGTACAGCGTCCTCCCTGTGCTGACCTTTGAGAGTTCGGCTGCCAGCTTGACCCGCTGTGCCTCACCCCCGGACAGCGTAGTAGCCTGTTGCCCCAAGCGGATGTAGCCCAGCCCTACGTCGTGGAGTGTCTGCAACTTGCGCCTGATCCTGGGGATGTTAGCAAAAAACTCCAGCGCCTGCGTCACCGTCATTTCCAACACGTCGGCGATGGAGCGTCCCTTGTACCGGATCTCCAGCGTCTCGCGATTGTACCGTCTGCCCTTGCACACTTCGCAAGTCACGTACACATCGGGAAGAAAGTGCATCTCAATCTTGATGATGCCATCGCCTTGGCAGGCTTCGCAGCGGCCGCCCTTGACGTTGAAGCTGAACCGCCCCGGGCGGTAGCCGCGAATCTTCGCCTCCGGTATCTGGGCATAAAGGTCGCGGATGAGACTAAAGACCCCGGTGTAGGTTGCGGGGTTGGAGCGCGGGGTGCGGCCGATCGGGGACTGATCGATATCGATTACCTTGTCAATATGCTCCAGGCCTTCCACGCGATCGTAGGGCAGGGGCTGATCCTTGCTGTGGTACAACTCCCTGCTCAGTACGCGATAGAGGGTTTCGTTGATAAGGGTACTCTTTCCGGAGCCGGACACCCCTGTGACGCACACAAATGCGCCCAGGGGAATGCTGACGTCGATCTTCTTGAGGTTGTTGCCCCGTGCGCCTCGGAGCGTCAGAAACTTGCCGTTGCCCGGACGCCTGCGACCCGGCACGGGGATGCTGCGTCGCCCTGCGAGGTAGTCGCCGGTAATGGAGCCGTTGCTGGTCCTAATTACCTCCGGAGGGCCGGCCGCAACGACCCACCCGCCATGTTCTCCCGCTCCCGGCCCCAAGTCCACGATATAGTCCGCCCGCTCCATCGTTTCCCGGTCGTGTTCTACCACGAGCACTGTGTTCCCGAGGTCGCGCAACTGCTCCAACGTTGCGATGAGCCGGCGATTGTCCCGTTGGTGCAAGCCCACCGAAGGTTCGTCCAGAATATAGAGCACCCCCACCAGTTGCGAGCCAATCTGCGTCGCCAGGCGGATGCGCTGGGCCTCGCCGCCGGAGAGCGTCGCCGCCGGCCGATCCAAGGTCAAGTAATCCAGCCCCACATTCAGCAAGAACGTCAGCCGCTCCCGGATCTCCTTTAGGATCTGCCGGGCGATCTCCATCTCGCGAGGGTTCAAATGCAGATTCTCGAAAAAGCGCAACGCTTCCTTGATGGACATGGTGGTCACTGCGTGAATGTTGTGCGCACCGATGCGCACCGCCAAGCTCTCCTTCTTGAGCCGTGCGCCCCCACACTCCGGGCAGCGCACCGGGCGCATGAATCCTTCTATCCACTCCCGCACGGCCTCCGACTCGGTCTCGCGATAGCGACGCTCCAGATGGGGGATGACCCCTTCGAACGTGCCGGTGAAGGTGCTCTCATGTCTGCCCGTGGCGCTGCGGTACTTGAACCGAATCTGCCGCTCCCCCAAGCCATAAAGTATCGCCTGCACCTGCTCAGGCTTCAATTCGCGCACGGGCGTGTCCAGGTCCAGGCCGAGGTGAGACGCGGCCCCCTGGAGGAGAGTACGGTACCATCCGTCCTTCAGTTGGCCCCACGGCGCGATGGCACCTTGATTCAGCGAAAGACTATCATCAGGAATGACGAGGGCAGGGTCTACTACCATCCGCTCGCCCAGACCGTTGCAGGTAGGACAAGCGCCGTACGGGCTATTGAAGGAGAACTGCCTGGGGGCTAGCTCCTCATAAGAGATGCCACATTCCACGCAGGCATAGTGCTCGCTGAAGAGAAGCTCCTGCTCGCCGATCACCTCCACCAGGACCATGCCTGAGCCGAGGCCAAGAGCTGTCTCAACCGAGTCGGCAAGGCGAGAGGCAACTTGGGGTCCGAGGACCAGCCTGTCCACCACCACCTCGATGTTGTGCTTCTTGTTCTTGTCCAGCTTGATCTTGGCATCGAGGTCGTACACCTCACCATCCACGCGCACCCGCACGTAGCCGTCCCGCCGCGCCTCCTCAAACACCTCCCGGTACTCGCCCTTCCGCCCTCGCACAATGGGCGCAAGCACCTGGATCTTCCTTCCTTCCGGCAGGGCGAGGACCGCCTGGACAATCTGCTCCACGGTCTGCCGCTCAATGCGCCGACCGCAATTGTAGCAGTACGGCACCCCAATCCGCGCGAACAATAGCCGGAGGTAGTCGTAGATCTCAGTGACGGTCGCCACGGTGGAACGCGGGTTCTTGGCGGCCGTACGCTGCTCAATAGAGATAGCAGGCGATAGGCCCTCGATATAGTCCACGTCGGGCTTTTCCATCAGGCTCAGAAACTGGCGGGCGTACGCAGAGAGCGATTCCACATAGCGGCGCTGCCCCTCGGCATATATGGTGTCGAACGCCAGGGAAGACTTGCCTGAACCCGACAGGCCGGTAATGACCACCAGTTTGTTGCGGGGTATCTCAAGGTCGATGTTCTTGAGATTGTGCTCCCTTGCCCCGCGGATGACTATTGACTCCTTGTCTGCCATGAGCGAAACCTTAACTCCCCTCCTTCGTCATCGCCATTCAAGCATCCAATATACAAAAACGGAGGGCAATTGTAAAGGGAAAAGTCCGTTCGCCACCAGAAACCCCTTGCTTTGAACAGGTATAGTGTGGTAAATTTGTTTTAAGAGCGCCGGCAGGCCTTTGTCCCAACATGGACGCGGAATGCCCTGCCTGCCGCAGATTGAAACAGCAAGTGACCGCCTTTGACTTGCTGCTGAGACTCTCGCGCACTGGCGCAGAATTTGCAAATGGTGTGGAGCAACGCGAAAACTCCAACATGAGGACGATCAATCATGCGCTTCTTGTTCGGATTTCGTGCAGTGATCGCTACCGGGCTTGTCATCCTTTCCTCATTGCAGATGACGCACGCGGGGAACGTACTCAGTGTGGACGGCACACGATTCCGCTTGGACGGCAAACCGTTCGACATGTGGGGCGTGCGTGTGCCCAACGCCCTGTGGGACGATGCCACCGTAGAGGCGTGCATCCGGGAACTGCCGAAGTACCTCGCCTACGGCGTTAACACGATCTATGTCAACCTCCAGGGCTGCTGGCCTGGTTTTGACCGCAACATTGACCCCAACACGGGGATGTATTACGACTCCAGCACCTTTGAGCCGGACGGTTCGCTGCGGCCGCAGTACCTTGCGCGCCTGCGGCGTTTGCTTGAGGCCACCCGCGAGCTGAACATGGTGGTGAACGTCTGCTACTTCTATCAGCGGCAGTGCCGACGCGCAGCCACCACACCCTACCTTGACCACGACCACTTCGTGGACAACGCTGCCATCTTCCGCGCGATCAGGAACATCACCCTCTGGCTGAAACCTTATCGTCACGTCTTTATCGATGTGGCCAACGAGTTCGGCCATGAGGGGTACGACTATGATGACGTTTTCCCCTGGAACGGCACCGAGAAGTGGCCAACCTCGCTTGTGTTGCAAAAGGCGAAGGTCCTCGTTGACAGCGTACATGCGAGTGACCCCAATCGTATCTGCGGAGTGAGTCCCTGGTCGAATTGCGGGGCATTGGAGGTGCCCACAGCAGACGTATGGTTCTACCACGGTTCGGGCATTGCCAGAACCCCTTCTCGCCACGACCGACCAATTATCAACAACGAGTCCTGGCACGCCCCCGCCTACCGCGTCGGCGACCCGGGCATCCGCCTGGATGGGGTCTACACCGAAGATCAGAAGGACATGTTGCGCAACGAGCCGGTGCAACAGTACAACATGGGCTATTTCTGGTTTTGGCATACAGGATGGCTTCTGATGTACCCCTTTCGCTTCGACGTCGGTGGCGATGGCACGGAGCAGGACCCAGGCGACCGCTGGATGTTCGAGCACATCCACCAGTTCCGTTTCAAGGTCACCTTCTCCAACCTAAACGCCGAGATTGTAGATGGCAAAGTGCACCTGTGGTGGAACGCCGATACAAAGCTGGAGAACACGCGCTTCAACGTCTATCGGAGCACTGAGCCGTTTTTCTCACTGGGCAATCCCCTGGTGGTCAAGGTGGCTGCGGCCATCTCCGACCAGAATCCCGGAACTCCCGTTGTCGATTGGAGCGACAAGGCCGAAAGCCTTCTCGGCAATCCAGCTCAGAACGCCTTCTACGCCATCACAGCCACCCATGGCGAGCTCGAATCGGCCCTCTACGGCTACGTGGGCGAGATTGACTTTCCCCTGGTGACCACCTCGGGGACCGACTTTAACGCCGTCGCCATCCCTTTTGCCCAGGAAGATCAATCGAGTGCCGCAGACCTATTGATTCGCTTCCCACAGATTAACTCAGTAGCGCGGTTCAACCCCGCGACTGGGCAACTTCTCCAATACGTGCCAGCGCTGCCGGCGACCGACTTTCGTCTGAATAGCGCTGAGGTTCTATTGGCTAACGCCTCTTCGCCGGGAATCATGAGCCTCGCGGGGCGCGTGGCCGATGGAAGCTATCTGCTTCGGGCCCTCCCGGAGGGGCGCCTCAACGCCATCGTTTTGCCATTCAGCAAACGGCATTTGACCAGGGCGTCCGATTTGCTCGGCAACATTCCTCGCTGCACCCACGTGGGGAGGTGGAACGCCCAAGCCCAAGCGGTAGAGTTCTACCAACCGTCGCAGCCAGCCACGAACTTCCCGCTCATGCCTGGCTGGCCCTACTTTGTGCGCGTCAGCCAAGACGTCACCTGGCCTTAAGGCGGAGCACCGTATGAGACAGCTCGGCTATCTTTTCCTGGTTCATGTGATTTTCTTCGGCTCGGTTCCTGGACCAAACCCGGTGCAGGCGCAGGTTCCGCACCTTGTTTTCGGCGAGATCCGGTCAAGCACCGGCTCCATTCCGCCGCTTGACCACATTGCCTTTGAGGCCCACATGCAGACACGGCCCGACGATCGCCTCACAGAGGGCCACGCGGGCCAGACAGGCCTTCTCTACGACGCGTCCCCCCCTCGCCTGCTCTGGGTGGTGCAGTGCAGCGATTTTACCTCTGCGTGGAACGCGGGAGAGCTCCTGGTGGTAGAGGTTTACGACAAGGCTACGGGAGAGTCGGCCTCCGCCGAGATCGTCCTGAACTCTGAACCGTACCAGGACGCGGGTATTCTGCCACTGCCTGTGCGCCTGCTGCTGTTCGAGGCTGCCTGGCAAGGAGAGGAAGTTGTCATTAGATGGCAAACCACTGACGAAGTAGAGTGCCTCGGCTTTCTCCTCTGGAGAACGCTGAGCGACGAAGAAGAGTGGACAAGGGTCACCGACGGAATAGTGCCCGCTATGGGGGGACTCGGGCGCACACAGGAGTACCGCTTCGTGGACCGTGCTGCTCCCCGTGGCACCTCCTGCCGGTATCGATTGGAGGAGGTGAGCCGAGACGGGACGAGGACCGTGCTTGGCATCGTGGCAGTCACTTCTCCCTTGCGACAGCCTACGGCGTTCCAACTCTGGCCATTGTATCCCAATCCCTCGGGGGGCAATAGCACCGTTCGCTTCTCTCTCGCAAAGGAGTCACCTGCGTGCGTGGCCGTTGTGGACGTGCGGGGGGTGACAGTACGAGTCCTGGCCGAGGGGGTCCTCGCCGCCGGCGAACATCTGTTGACCTGGGACGGCACGGATGCGCAAGGGCGCAAGCTGCCAGCCGGCGTCTACTTCTGTCGGATTGTCACCTCAGGGGAGCACCACGTGGAGAAGCTGGTCAGAACCCGGTAGGGCATCGCTCAGGGGCGCATGAGGTCCTTGAGGCGCTTCTTGAGCATCTCCCGTGCCCTGAAGATACGGGCCTTCACGGTACCAAGTGGCACATGGAGGATCTGGGCAATCTCCTCGTAGGAGCGATCCTCCTGATGGCGAAGAATGATGCAGATGCGGTATCTTTCAGGCAAGCTCGCTATGGCTTCCTCGATGAGGGCGGTCCTCTCCTTGGCCAACAATGTTCGATCAGGACTTGAACCAAGGTCGGGAAATTCGCGGGCGATCTCCCCATCCTTCGCCTGGATAGGTTGCTCCAAGGAGAAAGTGGCGAGCTTCTTCTTGCGGAAGTAGTCGATGCAGTTGTTAATGGCGATCTTGTACAACCAGGTGGAAAAGGTGTAGTCTTCGTTGAAATTGGCCAAGGCAGCAAAAGCCTTGATAAAGGTCTCCTGCACCAGGTCTTCGGCCTGCTGGCGGTTGCGCACCATGTGATGAACCATGCGAAAGATGGGCCCCCGGTAGCGGTCCATGATGTGGCCGTAGGCCCCCTGGTCACCGGCCAGGGCGCGTCTGATCAATACACTGTCGGGCAGTCCTCGTTTCTCCACACCTTGTTCCTCTCAACTGCTGGCAAAATAGTGGAAAAATGGCAAAGAATCAAGGGGATTTTGGACCGTACGGACAGTGCGCGGAGAGGTCAGGAGCAAACACCGGGTTCGCAGAGCGGCACTGCTGCGGAGTGGCTTCTGCCGAGGGTATCCTTCAATTCACACGCGGCCGCGCGACCAGAAATGCGTCTATAGCAACCTCCGGCTCCGGGCCGTTCTGGCGGACCTGGGGGGCAAAGGCGAGAGAGTGACTAAGGCTCGGTCGGCCCGATCTTTCGCAGCAAGCTGCGCGCTCGGCGTCTATGGGTTGTACAGCTCTCGGAGTGCGGCTGGGAAGAGCATCCGCCCCAGGGACCTGAGGCCGGGCCCCGAGCCCAACAGGCGCCGAAATGAGCATGCGCCGCAAGTGCCCACGACCATCTTCTCAAAGTGGCGGTCGCGGGTATCTGCCGGCCCCTTCGCATTTCGTCTGCGAGTCTTTGGTGCTGTCGCCTTGTCATTTATCATAGCCAAGTGAAGCCGTTGCTGGGCTGGTGAGCACGGACGGGGAGTAGTGCCGCCGTCTCCTGTGCCACGTTGGCGCTCCTCCCCCGGGGGATATGAAGCGTGCGAGTTATGGAGACCTGGGCAAGGCAGTGGAGGGAAGCGTCACGCCCCCGCGCGCGGGCAGGCGGTTCACAAGCAAAAGGTGCGAGGCACGCACTTCCCGCCGCGTCGTCGGCCGGGCCCTCGGCCTGCTTCCGGCTCACTCTGCCAACGAAGCCCGTGGCCCGTGGCTCGGATGATTCGTTTGGTGGTCCTGAGAACTTTTTGCGCACTGAGGGCAGAAAGGAGGGCGAAAGGTATGGTCCTCGCTCAATGTCCCAAATCAGATATAGGCCCAAACCGCTTGGCTCCTTTTCGTTGTCTCCACCGTTTTATTGCTTGACAGCCTCCTTTTTTTTTTACATTAGGACGAGCCAGGGTGGGCGGAAGGTAGAAGGAAATGCTCATAAGAAGGGAAAGGAGGCGCCCTATGCGAGGCTTAGCATTGCCGCTGGCTCTGGTTCTTGCCGCGCTTATGGCCTGTTCTAAGGACCAGCCGTACAGCCCGGAGCGGCCTTGGGACAAGCTGGCGGAAGGGTCTGTGGCGGAGGGCGAAGGGGGGACGGTCACGAACGTCCAGGCTCCGGGCAAAGCGCAGGCAAAGAATGGGGAGCTGGTCAAATCCGAAGAAGAATGGTTCTGCACCGAAGAGGAGTCGTGGATCTACGAAGTACACCCGCGACCGGATCCTACTCTCTCCTTCAACGCTAGCAGCTCCGTGTTCGACTGTAACACACTTCAGCCCATCAACATCTACTGGGTTCGGGTTCACAGCACGGCCTACTACCGCCCAGTTGGGGATCCAAAGTGGCACTTTCTGGAAGAGCATTCCGACCTCAACTACAACTGGTACTGCGCGTTGGTGCACTGGGAGTCATCAATGCCTTTCGCCTGGGAAGGGAAAATGGAATCTACGCACGGGTACAAGATGAGCAAGTCTGTCAAGGAATACACAAAGGCGAGCGGCGCGGGGCCCGTTCTGGCTCACGAGCCGATGAGAGTTAGACCGTAAGTCGGGACTGGCGAGGGGAATGGCGGCCTGGTGATGCCCTCCCTGGCTCCCCTTGACTTCAGTTCGAAAGGGCGAGACACCCATGTTGGGTGGCGCCTGAGGAGAAAAGGACACGAACGCTGGGGGAGGAAGCGATGCTTTCTTGGTGTGGTGCTCGAGCCATGCACGTGGCCGGCACCTTCCTGGTGCTAGCGAGTGCCTCGGCACAACAGCTACCCACGATCCAGTGGAGACAGTGGGAAGTTGTTGATAGCGCGCTGGCGTGCCCCATTCATATGCACATGGCCATTGACAGCGTGGGGCGTGTGCACATCGTCGCGCTGGAAGACCCCGAGAACGATGACTTCTACCAGGATGTCCTGTTCCACTGGTGGCAGGATAGCACTGGATGGCAAAAACAAATGCTCTTCCGGCACCAGACAGTGAGAGTGACCGGCATAGGCTTCGACTTCGACGATGCCGGCACCCTCCATCTGGTCCTTGGCGTGTCAGATGAGCGATGGCCTTTCTATGGCTTCTTCCAAAGTATATGGCACATGGTGTATGAAGGCGGGGCGTGGACGGAAATGCATTGCATCCAGCGCGCGCCGGAAGGGCAAGGGTTGTGCATGGCGACCTTACCGAATCGCCGTGTGGCAATAGCCTGGTGGGAGGGCTATGCCTTGCAGAGCACCATTTTCTGGAAGCTGTGGGAAAAGGGGCGGTGGGGCTCAACGCTTGTAGGTATTAAACGGTTTTCTCCCAAGGAAAACGGGTGCTCCCAAGAGCCCTCATTGGCCAGAGGCCGAGGCGATACATTAGAACTGGCATTTGTCGGCGAGCCCCGGGGGGAAACCTGGTACCCTGCGCTTTTCTACGCCTTCAGGGCCGTCAAAGGGGAATGGAGCAGTCCCTCGGAGCTCTACTTCAATCCACAGCACTACTACATGTGGCCCCTTGTTGCAGTTACTAGGGACGGTTGTCGTCATGTATTCTGGGGAGTCGACTATGACAAACACGAGTGGCCGGACCAGCTGGTCTATTCCTTCTCAAGAGACGGGAGGTCATGGGCGGGGCCATTGGCTTTGAGTGCCCACCCCTTCACCAGGCTACCGCTCCACATTCCCGGGCACCTGAAAGTCGTAGCCGATAGCTCAGGGCTGCTGCACGCACTGTGGGACTATATCGCCTGGCCCAAGGAGGGATTGCACTACTACAGGTATGGGCGGGAGAGGACCTGGTCAGAGGTCCTCACACCTTTTGGGGAGGAGGCAAACAGCTTCAGCTTTGACTTGGGGGTGGATCGTTTCAACCGGATTCACTTCGTCTGGGTGTCGGCTCTTGAACCCTCGAGCGGGATGAAGATTATGCATGCCGTGGCGGAGTTGGTAAGGGGCGCAAATGTTCCAGGGGTACCTGCGGCCCCGGTTCGGGCACGCCCCCTGCTTCTTGGCGTGGCCGCCTATCCTAACCCGTTCAATGTCTCGGTGACCTTTTCCCTCCACGTCGCGGAAAGGTGCGCGGCCGTGCTCACCATCTACGACTTGCAGGGGCGTCTGGTCCGCATCCTCACCGAAAAAGCGGGGGAAGAAGGCGTATTTACCATGAAGTGGGACGGAGTCAACACCAGCGGGCTAGCGGCCCCATCTGGCATCTACCTCTTCCGGGTGCTGGCGCAGACAGCCGAACGCCAGGAAGTCATCACCGGTAGGCTGTTTCTTGTCAGATAGTTGACGCCTCGGCTGTGAGGGCGATGCTTCCGGCGGACGAACTTGACCGTCGGACCCGTCTTTATGGGGGGTGGGGCTCGCGCACGTCGCGACGGGGCAATTGGCCGCGTTTCACCTTCTCGCCCTCACAGCAACTTTTCACTTGACAGAGAAGGAAAATTTTCTATATTTGCCACTGGTTAGTTGGCGCTTTAGCTCAGTCGGTAGAGCAACGGACTGAAAATCCGTGTGTCCCCGGTTCGATTCCGGGAGGCGCCACCACCGGGCCCTGGGACAGCGCCCAGGGCTTTGTCGTATTGCCAGCCATGGGCACCGCGCCAGGGATAGCGGTCGGGGCGCCTGGAATTGGCGCCAAGGGCGGAGGGCAGCGCGATGCGGCCTCGGCTTGATCACTGTCCTGGTGGAGACGCCCCACGTTTAGCTCGAAGTCACACCGGCCCTATCGCGAGGCTCTCTGCCTGGGAGCCTTGATCCTTATGGGCGGCGGCATCCGCCTGTACAAGCTGGGCACCTGGAGCTGCTGGATTGACGAACTCTACACCCTGGACAGAGCGCTAGGCCCGTGGGGCGGCGACCCGCGGCAGCCCTTTCTCCTCCTCACGCGCCTTTCCCTTCAGCTTTTTGGCGTTAATGCCTTTGCCCTGCGCTTCTTCCCCTTCTTGTTCGGCACCCTCACCCTGCTCGGAGTGTACCATCTTGCCCGCGCCATGTTCGACAGGCGCGTTGCGCTGCTGGCCGTGTTCTGCGTCACCTTCTCGCCCTGGCACATCTACTTGTCACAATTCGGCAGAGCCTATGCCATCGTCGTCTTCGTAACAGTCTGGGCTGCACTCCACTTTTTTCGCTTCCTGCAAACCTATCGCTTCGTTAACCTGGTGCTCTTCCTCAGCCTTTTCGCCATCTCGTTCTTCCTGCACAACACCGCTGCATTTCTTCTTGTCATAGCCGTTTTCGTGCTCCTCGCGCTATCCTGGCTTGGCCCGCTGAAGGACACAGCAGACGCGCGCCGGATGCGCCTTACTGCCGTGCTCCTTGTGGGGGTAAGCCTCATCTTCGTGCCTGGCTTCTATCGTTTTGTTCTTCATTGGCACGAAAAGCAACTCACCTCAGGTTATTGGGGAACGACTCCCTTGGTCTTCGCCCTCAAACTCGCCTATCACCTCACCCCCACGGTCGCAGTGGCGGCACTGCTGGGGAGTATCCAGGTGCTACGTAAGCAGACGGTCAAAGGCGTCTTCCTGGTTTGTTATTTGCTCTTGGCGCCCTTGGCGCTGGCCTTTGCCTCCGCGTTCCGAGTCAATGTGAGCGCCAAGTATACTTCGCTCATAATTCCCGCTTTCGCGGTAGCAGCGGCATGCTTCGTGGCGCATCTGACGGACCAAAGGAAAGGTAAGCTCGCCCTTGTTGGAGTCTTAGCCCTTGTGCTCCTTCCCTCCTTGGAAACGGACTATGAATACTTTGGACCCGGCTGGGGTAACCGTGACCGTCTACGGGAGGCACTGCGCTTCATAAACCGGCATGTCGCCAAGGAGGACTTGATAATCCCGGTGTACCTGTTCAAGGATCCGGCGGAGGCACGCTTCTACGTGCAAGGCACGGCGCGGCTGCAAGGAATTGAGTTGGATAGCTCTCGGATTCTTGTACCCGCTCGTGAAGAAGAGCTGCGCGACCTACCGCGGGCCTGGCTCATTACTATTGGCAAGACCATTCCGCCGCAGCAGCCGGACATGTACCGATGGTTAGCTTCCTTTACCTCGCTGGTGGCGGAGTTTCCCGCCCGACGCGGAGCCCAAGACAATTCGGTGAGAGTCTACTTCTACCCAGGGCCGCAAAATGCGGGACCGCTATCGGAAGGAAAAGCGGAGGTACCCCCTCTCATGAAGGAGCAGGCGAGAAAAGGAGGGTCGAGGCCAACCGAGAGCCCCAGTGGCGCTCTAAGCCCACGGGAGCCCAAGAAAAGCGAACCGATGCGGTAGCTTTCGGCACCCGCCTTGTGGGAAGCAGGAGCACGTGACAAGGTGGTTTGAAGGTGGGGGGCAATCTGGGCCATCCACGGCACGTCTCGGGACTAATAAGTGTTCATGATGGGGCCCGGCGCGCAACAATGTGCACGGAGAGAGCTCTGGGAGACAAAGATGAAATACGGATGTGTTCTTACAGTGATGGTTCTCCCGGGTCTGGTGCTGGGACAAGGTCCCTTGGCACCGTTCGAGCCGCTCATTGCCGCGGGAGAATTCGCCAAGGCGCAGCAGGCCATGCGCCTCGCCTTGGCAAACAATCCGGACATGCCGGCGCTGGACCGCCTGGCGCTGGAGTTTGAGATAGAGCGGCTGGAGCGCATTCGCAAGGATTTTACCACGACGAGGAACGAGGTCCTCGAACAAATTCGGCTCTACATCCCCACCGCGACAGAGGCAGACCTGGTTCGCTGGGAAGAGGCGCACGCACTGGAGAGCATGGTCATAGACGGGCAGAAGTGGTACTTCGCGCGGGCCGCGAGCAATCTCTTCCGCCTCGATAAGGAGGCACGCCGCATCAAACTCGACTACGACAAGAAGCACGGCTTGATGAAAAAGCCGGCCTACGTCTACGAAGAGGACGCTGCGGCCATCATCCAGGCGAGCGAGACCCTTGGCACCCGCCTGGTCAAGCCAAAGCGGTTCCGCATTACCTACACCCTGTCTGTGCATGCCGACGCGGTGCCACCGGGAGAAGTCATCCGAGCTTGGCTTCCTTATCCGCGCGAAGGCAATCGTCGTCAGCAGCAGATAGTGCTGGAATCGGCCAGTCCATCTAACTACCTCATCGCCGACAACGAGCGCTACCTGCAGCGAACCATTTATTTCGAGCAAAAGGCTACTGCCGGAAAGCCCACGGTCTTTCGCTACACCTTTTCCTTCACCTCGTACGCCGAATACAACGGCATCGACCCTGCGCGTGTGCAGCCTTATGATACCTCTTCGGCCCTGTATAAAGAAAACACGCGTGAAGTTCCACCCCACATCGTCTTTACCGATGAGCTGCGCGCCATCTCAAAGCAGATTGTGGGCAACGAGTCCAATCCTTACTTGAAGGCGAAGCGGATTTTCGCCTGGGTGGACCAGTGGGTCCCGTGGGCAGGAGCAAGGGAGTACTCCACCATTCGCAATATCCCAATGTACGCCTACCGAGAACGCCACGGCGACTGCGGCATGCAAACCCTGCTTTTCATGACCCTGGCGCGCATGAATGGCATCCCGGTGCATTGGCAGTCGGGGTACGAAATGATGCCCGGCCAGGAATCAATGCACGATTGGTGCGAAATGTACCTTGAACCATATGGCTGGGTGCTGGTGGACCAGTCATACGGTCTGAAGGAGTCCAAGGACGAGCGCGTACGTTGGTTCTGTCTTGGCAACACCGACCCCTACCGCTGGATAGTGAATGACGACTTTTCCCAGCCCCTTTATCCGGCAAAGATCTACCCCCGCAGCGAAACGGTGGACTTTCAGCGAGGCGAGGTAGAATGGCGGGGGGGCAATTTGTACTTTGACACATGGGACTATGACTGGCAAGTTGAGCGACTCGATTGACGAGGTGGGGGACCTTGCAACGACAGGCCGCGACTGGTTTTTCCTGTTGCAAAATTTTAATCGTTTTCGTATATTGCCAGTCGCCTGGCCAAATTCCTTGCAGGCGTGAACTATTGCGGAGGGAGGCAGCTTGTTAGAGCGCGTACATGAAGCGATGTACCATGTGATGCCAGACGGCACGGAGAAGCAGATCCATCCGTTCACTGGCACAGAAGTGTGGGCTATACCAGACAGGCGACACAAGCCAATCACCAACGAGCGCCCCAAGACCGCAAAGAAACTTGAAGTCCATACTCCCGAAGATTATTGCAACTTTTGCGAAGCAAACTACCTCAACACCCCGCCGGAAAAAAGCCGTCTGGTGCGGGGCGAAAATGGCTACTACATGCTGGAGCGGATTGACCCTCAGCAGCTCTTTGCCACTACAGCCGAGTTTCGTCGGATTCCCAATCTTTTCGAGATTGTCAGCGTAGACTATTGGAAGAAGAACCACGATTACCGGCTCAGTGAGCGGAACCTGGCGTGGAAGCAGCGATACCTCTCCTCAAAAGAGGGCTTGGGCCACGTTCTGCACATGGTGGATATGAAGCTGAGCATGAGCGGCCGTTCGGAGAGCTACTTGCGCAGCATGTCGGTCGACGAGAAACTGGAGCACGCCGATGCGTTCTTTGGGGGCTCCCACGACCTGGTCATCTACCGCCGTCACTACACACCTGACGCGCAGTACGACTCAGACTCGCTTTCTTCGGGCCTGCTCACCCCTGAGGAACACTTCTGGTACTTCAAGTTCACCATCGCGGCCATGGAAGATATCTATGACCAGAACCGCTACGTCCGCTACGTGAGCGTGTACCAAAACTGGCTCCGCCCTGCTGGTGCTTCGTTCGACCATTTGCACAAGCAGCTAGTGGGCCTGGATGAGTGGGGCGTGTCGGTGGAGCGCGAACTCCAGCTTGCGCACGCGAGCCCCAACATGTACAACGAGTACGCAGCCAATTTTGCTTCCTACCACAATCTGGTCGTTGCCGAAAACGACTTCGCCATGGCTTTTGTCGACCTCGGGCACCGCTATCCTACCATCGCCATCTATTCCAAAAGCCAACACTGCAAGCCGAGCGAGCACACGGACGAAGAACTACGAGGCTTTAGCGACATCGTCCATGCCATCCACGCGGCCATGGGCAACCAGCTTTCCTGCAATGAGGAGTGGTACTACATGCCCCGCGATGCCATCATCCCCATGCCATGGCACGTGCTGATCAAGTGGCGTGTCACCATTCCTGCAGGGTTTGAGGGCGGTACCAAGATCTACGTTAACCCCTTCAGGTTAAAAGACCTGCGCGACATGATCGTGCCGCGCCTGTTCGAAATGCGCGACAAGGGAAAGATCGCCCCTGTGTGTATTGCCCAGGAGTGTGAAGTCAAGCCCAATTCCCTCAAGTACTACCTCAACGGGAGATGCTGAGCCTGGTGCTGGGTTTAGCACCCGACCCGCGGTGAAAGGATAGCTCTCCACTTTGTGAGAACAACCGAGCGTGGTTTCGGAGGGGCCTCCGAAACCAGGGTTCTTTCTGCGCCCACGGTCTGAGGGCTATTCATTTTTTTCTTGACATTTTGTTTTTCGGTGGTTATATTGAAACATGGAACGTCGGCGATAGCTCGAGGTTTAGGTCCCAACGTTCCGCTGTCGAATTGGCCTCACAGTGAGGGGGCTCAGCCCTTGTGGACCAGCCAAAACAAAGTCGCTTCCAGCGGCTTTGAGAGCACAGCGAGTGCGTCGCAACAACTGTTTGATGGCGCGGCGCAAGTGTACGATCCTTTACGGGAGGGACGTCCATGAAGCGCAGTCCGTACCTCGTGACCATTGTTGGTGTGCTTGTGCTGATGCTTGTAGTGGCCCAGGCTCTCTGGGCGGGCACCACGGGCAAAATAGCCGGCATTGTCAAGGATAAAAGCACGGGCAAGCCCTTGCCCGCGGTAAACGTCATCCTCGAAGGAACCACCATGGGGGCAGCCTCCGACGCGGAGGGCTACTACTTCATCATCAACGTGCCGCCCGGCAAATACAGTGTCAGGGCAACGATGATCGGTTACACCGCGGTGGTCAAGCGGGAAGTCCAGGTGACGGTGGACTATACAACCAAGGTGGACTTCGACTTGGAACCGGCGGTGCTGGAGGGGCAAGTGGTGGTGGTCACCGCAGAGAGGCCGCTCATCGAGCGAGACATGACCGCCACTGCCAGCGTCACTACCGGTGAGCAGATCGACAAAATGCCGGTGAACACCTATCAGCAGGTGCTCGCCACGCACCCGGGGTTCGTCGAATCGGGAACGGGCCTGAACCGCGAGTTCAACGTGCGCGGCGGGCGTTCGGGTGAACTGGCCTACCTCATCGACGGCTTCTATGTCGAAGACCCACAGGTAGGAGGCATGGGGAGCGACGTGGCCAATGTGGGCATTGCCGAATTGGCAGTGATGACCGGCACATTCAACGCCGAATATGGGGAGGCTATGTCCGGCGTCCTGAACATCGTCACCAAGGAGGGCGGTGCCAACTATTCCGGGCGGGTGCGCTTCCGCACCGACAAGGGCGTCAACCCCCGCGAAATAACCTACCTCCGCAAGTACCAACGCATCGTCGACGGTCAGCGCACCGACTGGGTTACCTCAGATGGCCAGCCCATCAGTCTGGCCGGCACGGCTCCTGCGACTCCCGGGAGCAACAAAATGGATCCCCGCTACTGGGAGAGAGTGACCAAAAAGCTTTACGACTATGACACCTACCGGCTGGATGCCTACGTGGGAGGACCGATTCCTTTCCTTGGCAAGGCCAACACGTTCTTCGTCTCCGGCGACTATCTCGACACCGATACCTACCTCGGGTGGACCGGAATGCCCTATCGAATCGAGAGCCGCGGCAACGGCAAGTTAGTCTTCAAGCCCTTCGAGAGCCTCAAACTCACCATCGGCGGTGTGGTTGGACAGACACAGTACAAGAACTACAGCCACGGCTACAAATACGTGCCCGATGCCCTGGAGACCAATTATCAGAGCAACTACATGGTCAACTTCACCCTCACGCATACCCTCAGCCCTCGCACTTTCTACACGCTCCGGGGCTCGCACTTTGTCACCAACTACTGGTACAAAGGCCTCGAAGAGGAGGAATTCTTCGTCTACAAGAGCAAGCGGACCGGCAAGACCTACGTGGGCAGAGAATATGCCAAGTACTATCAGCTCAGCGATTCTCTCGAATACGCTGGCAAGGCGGACCGCACCCGCCCGGACGAAGAGTACGAGTTCAATAAGGGGTGGTGGACCTACCAGTACGACGACGCGGGAAACAAGGTCGATAGCACCTGGACCATCGGGGGGGACAATGACTTTGAGGAGCGTAAGAACACCATCAGCACGGTCAAGTTCGACGTCACCAGCCAAGCCACCAAGACACATCAGTTCAAGGCCGGAGTGGAGCTGAAACAGCTAGACCTGCGCTACTTCTATGTTGGCGGGCCCTATAACCCCAAGCCCGAGTATTACCATTACGCGCACAAGCCGCTGGAGGGCTCTGCTTACCTGCAGGACAAGATGGAATTTGAAGATTGGGGCCTGGTGGTGAACGCCGGCCTTCGGCTGGACTACATGGACACCAAGGCCAAGTACTTCGGCGACCCCACCAAACCGACAACCGCCGAGCTCAAGGACGCAGAGAAAAAGATTCATCTCAGTCCCCGCCTTGGCTTTGCCCATCCGGTGACCGACCGGGCCGTGCTGCACTTTGCCTACGGGCACTTTTACCAAGTACCGGACTACCAGTACCTCTACTACTTCGAGAACCAGGACGACCCCAATTATCCCTACCCAGACTTGTCCATCTACGGCATCTATAGCTGGGTGGGCAACGCCAACCTCAAGCCCGAGAAGACCATCGCCTATGAGATCGGTTTGCAGACCCGCTTGAGCCGCGACATAGCCCTTGACATCACCGTCTACTACAAGGACATCTTCGACTATACCGCGCTGCAGCGTTTCATGGCCACGCCAACTTCCTATTGGCGCTATGTGAACATGGATTACGCCAATGCCAAAGGTGTGGAAGTGTCATTGGAGAAACGCTTTTCCAACTTTTTCGGCGGCACGTTGAACTACACCTACTCTCGTGCAGAAGGCAACGCAGCAGACGTCACCGCCCACTACAACGACTGGTACTCCTTCTCTGTGTTCAAGACCTATCCGCCGAAGAAGACCGTGACCATGGACTGGGATCAGACCCACACAATGAACTTCGTGTTGGACTTTGGCAAACCCGGCAATTGGGCGGTCAATGTAGTGGGCAATTACGGCAGTGGGCTGCCATACACCCCCCTAAGTTCGCGTGGCCTGCGGCTGGATGAGCCTAACAGCGCCCGGCGGCCCTGGACCATGACGGTCAACGTGCGCGCACAGAAGCTCTTCCACTTGATGGGAATGGAGTTGGCACTATACGCTGACGTCAATAATCTCTTCAACAAGCGAAATGTGCTGTACGTGTTCGGCGATACCGGCAAACCCGACGCGAGTTCTGACTGGGACGAGACGCAGGACTTTGTATCGCGTCCCCAGTATCTTGGCCCACCGCGGACCCTGGAGCTCGGGCTGAGCGTCGGTTTCTAAGAAGCCCCAGAAAGTGTTGCTCATACGGAGGATTTGCCATGAAGAGCAAACTTCTCGCCCTGGCGGTTGCCGTTCCCCTGCTGCTGAGCGTAGTGCTCGTCTCGGCGGCGGGCGATCGTCCAGAAAATGGCATGAGTAAACGGGAGTACTATCAGCAACTGATGCTCCAACGAGGTCAAACCGGTGCTCTCGCCAAGCCCGGCGCCTTCAAAGACCGCAAATACGGTCGCTTGGACGTCGGAAAAATTCGCTTGGAGATCAACAACGCGAACCGCCTGGGGTACAGTCGCGAGATGATTACGTTCGAATACCCAATAGGGTGTGGCATCACCTACCAATGGTGCGAGGCGCTTATCGTAGGAGGTAAGCTCAAAGGGGAGAAACGTATCTCCTGTGGCGCTCGCGGCTGCTATGAGGACATTAATGAAAACCACTACGAACCCTTGCCAGGATACGACTCGGGCATTGGCGAGAATGGCTTGGCCATGAGCAACAAGCCCAGCTCCTGGGCGGCGCAGTGGCCTTCGGACGTGGGTCCTATTGGATCGCTGGGGTTCCCCGGGGTTAAACCCAACGGCGAGGTGGCCGCCGACGCCGAGGCCATCTGGATGGCGGTGGATGACGACCCCACCTGCCAACAACCGACCCCTCTTCACATTCGCACCTACGGACGGGCGATGCAGTGGTCGAGCCCCTTGGCGGACGACTTTATCGTCTTCAAGTACTTCATCACCAACACCGGCACCGATACCATCAAGGATTGCTACGTAGGCGTGCACACGGACATGGACTGCCCTGAGGAAGGCGACAATGAGTGGATGGACGACTTTGCCAAGTTCATCCCAGCGGGAGCAGATCCGCTCCTTGGCAGTTTTCTCTACATCTGGGATGGCGACGATAAGTCGGTGGGCTACGTTTCTAAGAATGTCGCCTGGCAGGGTCTGAAGATGCTCGAGACGCCCAAGGGCAAAGATGGGAAGGAGCTGGGGCAGACCACATTGTTCGTGGCCACCTATGACGACTTTTTCGTCCCCACCCAAGCAGACGTTTACGACATGCTCGCCTCGGGCATCGACAAGATTGACAACGTCCAACCCCATCCAAATGACTGGACGCAGACGCCTGGCACGTACGGGCCTGACGTGACCTCCTTGCACGCCTCTGGCCCCTTCGACTTGGCACCGGGCGAAACCGTGACCTTCACCTTCGCCAACATCTTTGGCGCAAACAAGGCAGAACTGATGGCGAACGCCACTCTCTGCCAGCTCCTCTACAACGCCGGTTACAACGCCCCCAGCGCACCACAACAGCCGCATGTGCGTGCCTATGCTGGCGATCGGACCGTTACGCTGTATTGGGACGCCGATCCGTCAGAGAGCTCGGTGGACCCACTAACCGGCACCAACGCCTTTGAAGGATACCGCATCTATCGCTCCACAGACCGCGGCCTCACCTGGGGCGAGGCAATCCGGGACGCGATTGGAGCAGTGGTTGGCTACGTGCCCATTGCCCAGTTCGACCTGGAGAACGGCGTCACGGGCACCAGCCCCTTGAACCCGTACCTCCATCTGGGCGATGATACCGGCCTGCAGCACAAATTCGTTGACCGCAACCTGCAAAACGGAGTGGAATACTGGTACGCCGTGTGTGCCTACGATCGGGAGGATCAGTACGGCCAGCTAAAGATCCCTCCCATGGAAAACGCCCGCAGCACGGACCCGGACAAGCCCGGTGACAACACTGTGCGCGTGGTCCCGCAGAGTCCTGTGGCAGGATGCAAGGAACCCGCACTGATGATAGCTCATGTGGCAGGCATCTCCACGGTGGAGCCGCACGCGGAGATATTGGACCCCTATGGAGTGGTGGACAACCGGTATCTTCTCACGATCGACGACTCAAACCCGGCGGCCAAGACCTTCTCCCTCTACGACAGCCTGCGGAAGATGACTGTTATCGCCAACTCGCCGCTTCTTCACGGCGAGGAGTACGTGCCGGCAGTCGACGGATTCCGCCTGACACTCGTCGATGAGGAAAAGATTGCCTTCGACGCAGGGCGCAGCTACTGGGCGACGGCTGCAGGCGACACGGCGCTGACCAACTGGTCAATCTTGGCGGTACCCACCACTACGCCGCGCGCCTCAGACTATGAGGTGCGCTTCACCTCCAGGGGTGACACTCTTACCGGGCGTATCGTGCCTTTTGAGCTCTGGAACGTCACCTATGGCCAACAAATTGACGGCATCGTGCAGAGTGCCGCCTCGGACACGAACCAGTACAAGGTCCTGTTCAAGGAGGTCATCGAGGGAAAGACCAAGTTCACCTGGACCTTGACTTTGGCGGCTCCGCCACCACGGCAGGTCGTCACCCAGCGTGACACGGTGATCAATGGTGTGCCGACGACGGTGTACGACACTACCTACGTGCACATTGGCATCCGACCGCGCACTGGGGATATTGCGAAGATCTATACGCTGCGGCCCCTGACCTCCGCCGACCGCTATCTCATCACCACCACGGCAGCGACCACGGCAGGGGCCACTGCCAAAGATCTGGAGACCATTCGCGTGATTCCCAACCCATATGCCGTCACTTCTGTGTATGAGAATTCGCTTACGCCATGGGTGCGGGAGCTACAGTTCCACGGACTCCCCGAGCGGTGTACGATTAGGATTTTCACCGCTTCCGGTGAGCTGGTGCAGATACTCCATCACCAGCCAGGAGACCCTGGCTACCGCGGGCCGAGCGTGCAGGCGTGGAACTTGTGGACGTACAACGACCAGGAAGTGGCTTTTGGCGTCTACCTGTACCATGTCGAAGCGCCTGGGATCGGCGAGAAGTTGGGCAAGTTCGCCATCATCAAGTAGCCGATTCCGTATGCGGCACTCACGACTGAACTGAGGAGGCCGGATGATGAATGCACGTATTCTCTGTGTGGTCTTGCTGGCAGCCGCGGTAGCGGTTGCGCCGGCTCTGGCAGGCAACGACAATACGGGCACCTCGTGCGCCAACTTTCTGAAGATCGGCGTCGGCGCCCGCGCTGCGGCGATGGGCGGAGCCTACGTAGCCTCGGTCACAGACTACTCAGCCTTGTACTGGAACCCGGCTGGTATCGCGCGCATCCCTGGGGTACAGGTAGGCATCGCCTACACCGACTGGGTGCTGGACATTAGCCACAGCTTCATCGGTGCTACCTACTCCTTGGGCCAATGGGGCACCATTGGTGCCAGCCTCAACTTGCTGGACTTTGGTGAGATGGAACGCGTCACGCCCTCGGAGCCGAACGGCACGGGAACCTACTTCGGCGCTTCCGACCTTGCTCTGGGCGTAGCCTATGCCCGCGAACTGACCGACCGCTTTGCCGTGGGCGTGCAGTTCAAGGTGGTCCGCGAATCCATCAGCTTCAGCAGCGCCAGCGCGATTGCCGTAGACGCCGGGACGCAGTTCGTGACCGGATTCCGGAATATGCGGCTGGGCATGTCCATCTCTAACTTCGGCGGCAAAATGACTATGCGGGGCACCGACCAGATGGTCAAGGCAGACATCGACGACGTCATCGGGGGGAACCCGCTTAAGGAGTCGCGGCTGGAGACGGAGGCCTGGCCCTTGCCCCTCACCTTCCGCATGGGACTGTCCTTGGATGTGTTGAGGAGTAACCTCGCCACAGTCACCGTTAACACCGACTTCGTCGACCCCAGGGACGTGAACCCCTACGCGGCCGCCGGCACGGAGATTTCCTGGAACAACATGGTCTTTTTGCGTGGCGGCTTGGTCTATAGCCCCGACGGCTTTGACGAGGAGAAGATGAGCAAGGAGCAGGAACTGAATCTTTTCTACAAGGTCAAAATAGCGGCCGGCGGCGGGGTGCGCTTCAGCGTACCGGGAACACACGCAGCCTTTGCCCTGGACTATGCCTACACTGACCTGGGCATGTTAGACTATGCGCATCGTTTCTCCCTTGTCATCACTTATTGATCCGGCGAGCTTAAGGAAAATGAAGCGCCCCGCCTCAACAGCGGGGCGTTCTCGTTTTTGGCCGAAAGCTTGGTCGGCTCATTCCAGCTCGAAAGATGTGAATCCACTCGCTTGCTGACCGGTGTGACGGTCCGTGACGGTAACCACCAGCTCGGCCCGACCGGCTGGGCAGCGACTCATATCCAGTTGAACGTATCGCTGCTCCCATCGCTCCTTTCCCTCGCTGCGGAAGGACATACCCACAGCCTGGGCCTCCCGATCCTTCGCAAGAAAACTCACCACCTTGGAAAGTCGGTCCAGAAGTCCGCCGCCCTCGGCAGTGCGCAGCACATACTCGAGCTGGTAGTCACTCGACCCAGCCTCGTCAAGCATGAGGTTGTAGATCTCAAAATAGACAAAAAATGGCTTTCCTCGCTGAAAGAGGCGCTGCACCGTAGGCACAACCAGGACCCCGTTCGGCTTAAGGTGCTTGGCAACAGCTCCTTCGAGGACGCGGAGGGAGAGCTGCAGGTCACTCACCATCAAGCTATCGCCCGCAAATGAGCGCACCCGAAGCTGGCTCTTGATCACCGCAAGTCGCCTTGACTCCGGACACTCCAGCTCGAAAGCTACATTGTAAAGCCCGGGCGCCAACGCCTCGTCGTGCTGGTTCACATAGCTCTTTCCCGCAACTTGTTCATGCGATTCGGCGCGCAACTCGAGGGTCTCCTCGCGCCGGACAACGGGCTGGTACTCCTCGTCGTAAATCACGAGACGTTTTATGAGATGGCTGACCAGCGACGACTGCTCGCCCGGCACGTAGGTGACCTGGTTGAGCGGGACCGCATAATAGAATTCCACCCGCGTTGCACCCGATTCGCCGCGGAAGCACGCGGAGGTGATGTGGACATCCAGTGGCTCCTGGCTGTAGCGGAAGGAAAAACGGCTCGGCGGTGCGACGTTCAAGGCCTGAGTCTTCTCGCTCAGGAGGTTGCTCGCCACTGCGAAGTAGTCATGCGTGTTGCCACCGGTGTTCCGGAAAGCTGCGTAGCGTTGGTGAAGAACTTCGCGCTCGCCGTACAGTTCCGAAGCGATGCGGACCTTCTCGTTCAAAGGGGCACCCGTCACGGCTTGCGACAAATCGTTCACCTCCTGATAGCCGAACCCTGGGCGCCGCACAAAGTCCACAAACAGGTTCAAACCGAAATATGCCCATGTGAGGTTGTCCAAGTATTTCCGCCCGCCACCTACGCTCTCGACAAAGTCGTCAGGAGGGCCGTAGCGAACGTAGTACCTGGCGCGGTCGTCCAGGTAGGTGGGGCCAACCACCGTAGAAAAGTGTTGCCATGCGTAAGCAAATCGCCGCTCGAACTCCTCGCGGTATGGGTTTTCCCCAGAGCTCGGCAGAGGGTCTACCATGCGCCAGTAGCGCTCTTCCCAGCGGGCGCGGGCCGCTGAGTCGGGCAGAGCCTCGTAAAGTTGAGCTAGTTCGGGCGAAAGAATGGCAGTGAATGCGGCCTGCCTGGCCTTTGCCCATCGTTGCTCGCTGGAGTCCGCCCTCACCATGCCGGCCAACAGGGTGGCACTTGTGCAGAGTCCGCACAAAACCGGGCACACCTTGCTCATGCGCCAAATCCTCCCTTTTGTCCGGAGAATTGTATGCAATTTGGGGGTTAAAAGCAAGAGGATTCGCCCCGTGTCTTCCCGCGGCCGCCGGCGAAGGTTCCCGCGTGGCGAGTCATGTGCGGAGGGCTTTTTCGTGCAAGACCCCCGGCCGAGTTTACCCCGGCAGGGGGTCCGCACGTAGGATGGTGGAAGAGTGAGGGTGTGGTCTCAGTTTCGAAGGTGACGCCCGATTGATGGCCCGTAAGCCACCTTACAAGACTCCTGGGACAAAGCGCCACCGCACGCGCCGCTTGTAGGCGCGGTAGCCGGCCTCAGATGAAAGGAGCTCCTCCTCGGCCGCGGCTCGCACGTATTGGCCCACCATGATACCGGCTACAAGCAGCACATTCACGAGCGTCAAGTTCCCCACAAGAAACCCGGCATAATAGAACAGCTCACTACTATAGAGCGGGTGGCGGACGAGTCGGTACATGCCACTGCACTTGATGGGACGCACTGCCGCCACCACACCAAAGCTACGACCCAGGCTGAGTAAAGAGGCAAAGATGGCACCCATGCCTATTAGCTGGAGTACTGCGGAAATCAGGCGAAAGAAACCCTTTTCGACCGGCGCCGGGGTCAGACACAGGGAAAGGAACACGGTGCCAATGGCTGCGAACCAATCAAATGCACGTGCCGACACAACCGAACTCCGGCGCCGGGTAAGAAAAAGGTACACCAATAAGGAATTGACAAAAAAGAGGCCGAGCGGAAGGATGTCCCCCGCACGCTGCCAGCCTTGATATGCGTGGTATGCAAACCTGAGATACAAGACAGCAAGGGCCGCGTTGGTCAAGTAGTGCATTGCCTCGGTGAGGCCGCGCAGATGCACGCTATCCGGGGCCAGGTGGAGAATGTCGCCCACTCTCACCTGCAAACTTCGGCACACGCCGGCAGGAAGCTCCAACACGCTGCTCGCATTCGGCACTGTTTGCACCACTTGCCCTGGCTGAAGGTCTGAGACGATTCGCACCACACGATGCCGGGCATCCAGGAACAGCGCATCTATGGGGTAGCGCATCCCCACTGTGTGAATGGCCCGGCAAGGCCGTAGCCAGAGCGCCAGACCACGACGGAACTCGCGCAAGCCCAGCAATCCGACGAGCCTCGACAAGAGAGAATTCGCTTCCACCACGGTGGTGGCTAGTAGCCGCCTTCTGGTAGCATCAATGGCCGGCATCCCTTCCCTCCCGCTCCAGAATGAACCTGTTTCACCAAATCTTCAGCATCACCACCGCGTGTTTCTGCAGGTCGATGATGCGCTCTTCGCGCACCACCCGATTGCCCTCCATGCGCGTCCTGTACCCTTCAGCTAGGACGACCTGGCGATCGTTGATCTGCACCAGGCGACCCTCGTAGCGACGGCCGTCTTCGGTCACCGCCTGCATCATGGGCGCCGTTCCAGCGTGCAGACGACCGTCGGTGTGCAAGCTCCGGATCTGGCTCCCCACAAAGACCGCCTTCGGTGGCGTGGAGGGCGGCGCATATTTGTGCACACCACCACCACACGCCACCATTGCCGAGCACAACAAGATGAGCACCATCAACGAGCCTTTCTTCATCATGATGACCGCCTCCACGTTTTCTACCTCACCGCATACCGGATGAAGAAAACACTTTGATCACTTGCAAGAGCCCTGGTCCTAAGAGCACAACAAACAGGGCAGGCAGTATGAAGAACACGAGCGGAAACAGGAGCTTTATGCTTGTCTTGGCGGCTGCCTCTTCCGCCCTCTGCCGACGTCTGGTTCGCAAACTGTCCGACTGTGCGCGCAGCGTCTTGGCCATGCTGGAGCCCAACCTGTCCGTCTGGATGAGAATGGCCACAAATGACTGGATATCCTCCACGGGATTCCGCTCCGCCAGGTGGCGCAGTGCGTCCTGCCGCGATATGCCGGCTCGCATCTCCTTGGTCACCATCAAGAACTCATCACTCACTACCGGGCAGTGCCGCTTCAATTCTTCCCCCACGCGCAAAAGGGCAGCATTGAGTCCAAGGCCTGCCTCTACGCAGACCACCATCAAGTCCAAGGCGTCGGGGAGCCCTCGGACAATTGCTTTTTTCCGCCGATTGATCTGGCTGCGTAGCCATAGCTGTGGCAGCGTGTAGCCCATCATTGCGAACATGCAAATGATTAATAGACTCATGGCCGCAGGCTTTCGTGCCGCGGCGGCAACCCCCATTCCTGCTAACCCGAGGAACAAGCTCAGGGCGACTTGCGCACCGATAAACACGTTGACTGCGTCATTGCGGAGCACCCCCGCCTGGAGCAACTGCAATTTGAGCCCCCGCAATTTCTCCTCGCTGAGCGGCCGCGATTTGCTGATGCGCTCCAGGACTCTGACCATAGTCGGGCGCAGCTTGGCACCAGGCAGAGTACTCCCCTCCTTCTCCCGCCTGGAATAGTCCTCTTCCACATAACGGTGTAACCTCTGTAGGACCGGATTGTGACGGGCGAAGAGCCTGTACACACCGTAGCCGACGCCAAAAGTGATGCCAAACGTGGCAAGAGCTGTCGCGATGACCAGGTCCATTCCGCGTCCTCAACTACGGTTTGATGTTAACCACTTTCCTAATCACAAGAAAACCGAGAAACTGCATGAAGAGCGCCATGGCGATCATGTACTGGCCCAACTTCTCCGTCACCAAAAGCATGATGTACTGACGATTGAGCACTGAGATAATCAGTGCCATGACGAACGGCATACCGGTGAGCATCCAGCCGGTGAAGCGACCCTGGGCGGTTTGCGCCCGCACTTGGCCAATGAGCTTGAAGCGTTCGCGGATGGTGAGACTGATTTTTTCCAGCAGCTCCGTCAGGTTGCCGCCAATGTCACGCTGAATGAGCAACGCGGTGACAAAGAAACGCAAATCCAAGCTGTCGATACGCTGCGTCAAACGCTCCAGCGACTCCTCAATGGGTATGCCCAGTGCTTGCTCCTCGTAGGTTTTGCTAAACTCCTCGCCAATAGGAGGTCGTGCTTCTTTGCCCACCATGCCCAGAGCACCCACGAAGGAGAGCCCCGCCCGTAGAGCGCTGGTCATGAGATCCAAGGCGTCGGGGAAATGGCGCTCGAACTGTTTGAGGCGACGCTTCCGCTTCTGTTTTACCCACAGAAGCGGCAGGAAGCCGCTCGCCACGGTGACCAATACCGTGAGAGCTGGGTTCTGCAACCTCATAGTGAACAAAAAGGCAATGCTGGCCACCACCAGCATGAGGAGGACCATGCTCCCAACGGTCATCTTCATGCCCGCCTGCTCGAGAAGGCGACGCAGAGCCGCAGCAAAATCCATCCGCCGCAAAATGCGATTGAAAAGTGGGATGGTGCTGAGCTGGTCCCTGGTGATAACTATCTCCGGCGTCTGCTCCTTTTCTACATGCGGCTTTTGCAGCGTGAAGCGCTCCAAACGATCCCGCACGCGGCGGCGACGCTTTTCTACCGGTATGGTAACACCGAAGTAAAAGAGCCCAAAGGCCAGCAGACTGGCGATCAGTATGTCAACAATGCCAATGTGCACTCTCTCCTCTTCTCGCTACCGAGTGTTGGTCCTTCGTCACTCTGCTCAGGCGGTCTGCATCAGGTCCTGCCGTTTGTAGTGATTCAGCAAGCGTCCGAGGACCTCTACCGCAAAGATCTGAGCATTGAGAGCCAGTGGCTTTGGCGCCTCCAACCCCCCTTTGGCGAGCCTGCTTTTCAGGGCCTGCAGGTGAATGTCGATCACATCCCTTGCCCCTGCAGATTCTTCGCGCAAGCGCTGCACCAGGTGCGTTAAACGTGAACCAACCCCATGCGGACTGCCATTGCTCACGTATTCCTCCAGCAGCTCGCCATAGAGTTCCGCGATGTCGTCGACGAAGCGGGGTCTGCGTTCCCGCAGAGGTTGGTCGATGTCATCGGCAAACGGGGTAGTCTTGGCGTCTACCATCGTCCGATAGGCGGCAATGGCATGCTTCAGGCTACTCTCGTTGTCTTGGCCGTTTTCACGGAGAGCCTTGAGGTCAGCCATGATTTTGCGTCGCTCCACTGCGTAGCGAATAGTGCGACGCAGGGTTTCGCCGGTGGCGGTCCCCTTCACCAGATAATCCTGGGCCCCCATGTGCAACGCTTCCACCGAGCTCTGTTCGTCGTCCAAGCCTGTGAGTACCACCACAGGAACCTGTGGGCTCTGCTTGCGTATGGCCACAACCGTTTCCAAACCTTGACTATCAGGCAAGGAGAGGTCGAGGAGGACGAGGTCAAACTCCTCCTTCTCCAGCCGGCGAAGTGCGGCCGAAAGCAAGCCCACACGCTCCAGCCGGAAGTGGACGGGCCCAGGCTCCGAAAGGGCAATCTCCACCAGCCGCGCGTCACCAGGATTGTCTTCCACTAATAGGACTTTGTACGGTTCTTCCACCATCGCACACTACTCCTTGGGAAGGTTCACAACTGAGAGCCAAAAGTGCTCTACTTCCTTCACCACGTGCATGAAGCGCTCCAGGTCGACGGGCTTGCTGATGTAGCAATTGGCGTGTAAGGAATACGACTTCACTATGTCTTCCTCTGCCTGGGACGTGGTCAGTATGACAACCGGGATGTGTCGCAGTTCCGGGTCCGATTTGATCTGGGCCAACACCTCTCTGCCGTCTACGCGCGGCAGGTTAAGATCAAGCAGGATCAGACCGGGTCGCGCCGCATCGGCATACGGCCCTTCGCGCCGCAAGTAGGCCAGGGCCTGTTCGCCGTCGTTCACTACATTGAGTTTGTTGCGGATCTTGTTCTGACGAAATGCCTCTTGGGTTAGACGCACATCGCCCGGGTTGTCCTCTACCAGCAGTATCTCGATGGGTCGGCCGTTGTTTCTCTCATCCATCATTCATTATCCTCTCGTTCATTGCTGGCAGGCAGGGTAAAGGTGAACACACTCCCTTTGCCAGGCTCTGATTCGGCACGGATTTGCCCGCCGTGTCGCTCCACAATCTTTTTCACCACCGCGAGTCCGATACCGGTGCCCGGATACTGCTCACGGGAATGGAGCCGTTGAAAGACGCCAAAGATGCGGTCGGCAAACTTCTGCTCGAAGCCTATGCCGTTGTCGCGTACGGAGATCTCCCACCATTTCTTGTCCCTGCGGACGCCCACGTGGATACGAGGTGGCTTCTCGTTCCGGAACTTGATGGCGTTGCCGAGGAGGTTCTGCATGACCTGGGTCATCTGCGTCCTGTCCACGGCAACCGTGGGCAACGGGTCACTGGTGATCTCGGCGCCGCTTTCCTCGATGGCGAAGCGCAGGTTGGCTTTAGCGTCTTCCAACACCGCCATCAGGTCCACCGGCTCGAAGGGCTTACCCCGCGTGGTTACCCGAGAATACTGGAGCAGATCATTAATGAGCACCTGCATGCGCTGGGCTCCGTCCACTGCGAAGCGAATGAATTCCAGAGCATCACTGTCCAGCTTGTCTTTGTAGCGATTGGCCAAGAGCTGGCAGTAGCTGGAGACCATGCGCAGGGGCTCTTGCAGGTCGTGCGATGCTACATAGGCGAACTGCTCCAGGTCTGCATTGGAGCGAGCCAAGGCTTGCGCACGCAGCGAGAGTTCTTTGCGCGCCTTACGCAAGGCGACCAGATTCATTGCCCGCGAGGCTGCGACGGTGGCATAGTCGGCAAGGAGACAGAGGTCTGCCTCGTCCTCCGGGCGGAAGCCCACATCCTGCCGCGGGTCCCCGACCACGAGCAGCCCGTACACGCTGCCGCCCGGTCCAAGCAGCGCGGTAACGAGGGTAGCACCGCAGGTACTCCGCACCTTCACCACCCGCGTCTTTCTACTTCGGAGTGGTGCCAGGTCCTCGCGGTCATAGCGGAGCACCTCCATGGCCCATGCCTGGGCATCGTCTCCTGGCTCGGCGCTCACAGCGAACATGGCGAGATTCCGGCGATCGCCGGCGAACTGCCCGATGGCGGCCCGTCGGCTTCCAACAATCTCCCGCGCCGCCGCGCAAATCTCCTGGTAAATACGCCCAACCTCGGAAGTCCGAATGAGTTGCATGGTCAAGCGATTGAGGATATCGGCCCGCCGCAGGCGCTCCTCCCGCTCCTGCTGGAGGCGCTTCTCCTCGCTGACGTCCTCAACCATGCCGTCGATGTAGAGCGGCTCGCCCATTTGGCCACGGACGAGTGTTGCCGACACTCGTGCCCAGAACCAGCTGCCATCCCGGCGCGCCAGCCGCAGTTCCACTCCATCGACACGCCCTTGTTTTGCCAACCTGCTGCGCAGGGCGGCGAGCCCCTTCTTGTCCACCGCGAAGGAGGCAAAACTCGCGCGCAGCAGTTCGTCAGGTTCTTCGCAGCCCAGCAAGCGGGCCAGAGCCGGGTTCACACTGCGCAGTGTACCGCGCCGGTCCGAGGCCATGCGGAAAATGCCCACAGGCACGTTCGCCTGCAGCGTGCGGTACTTCTCCTCAGACTCCGCCAGCGCCTGCTGCGCCCGCTTGCGCTCGGTGATGTCCTGGTAGATGCCAAAGGCGCCAATCCGCTCCCCGTGCACCATCACCGGCACGCCAAAGATCTCCACATCGACCGGGGTGCCGTCGCGGCGGTGACGCACGGTGACCACATGGACGCGATCGCCCGCCATCACTTGCTGCGTGAGCGCCAAGGCCTCCGCCGTCTTGTCCTGCACCGCAACGAGCGAGTCCAGTTTCTTGCCAATAATCTCGGCGCGCTCATACTGAAAGAGCCGCTCAAACGCTGGATTGGTGGTGGTAACCTTCCCTTCCAGGTCCACGGCGACCACTGCCAAGGGACTGTGTTCGATGAGGGCCTGAAGGTAGGTGCGCTGCTGCTTTATGCGTTCTTCCGCCTCACGCCGCGCCGTCACATCTTGAAAAACCAGCACCACCCCCAGCACGTGGCCGTTCTCGTCCCGAATGGGAGCCGCCGTGTCCTCTATAGGGAGAAGGCGCCCGTCCCGGCGGTTGACAAGCAGGGTGTTGGACAAGGTCAGGGGCTTGCCCTGCTCCAGCACGGCTTTTACTGGATCGTCGATCGGGTCGCGGGTCTCCTCATCCAGGATGGTCAGAATCTGGCTCCACTCCTTGCCCAATGCCTCCTGCTGTCGGCAACCGGCAATTGCCTCGGCCGCCGGATTCATGAACGTGATGCGACCGGCGGCATCGGTGGCCACCACTGCGTCACCGATACTGCGCAGGGTGGTGGCAAGCCACTGTTCGCTCTCGCGGAGACGACGCTCCAGGGTGTGGCGGTAGAGTGCCATCTCCACGGCTGTGTGCAGCTCGCGCTCTTCGAAAGGCTTGAGCACGTAACCAAACGGCTGCGTGATCTTGGCGCGCTGCAGGGTGGTCTCGTCAGAATAGGCCGTCAGGTAGACCACCGGGATATCCAGGTGGCGGCGGATCTCCTCGGCCGCCTGCACTCCGTCCATCTCCCCCTTGAGCTTGATGTCCATGAGCACGAGGTCCGGCCGCTCGCGCTGCGCCTTGGCGATGGCATCCTCGCCCGAGGCTGCGATGCCCACCACCTGGTAGCCAAGAGTCTGCAACCTGCGCTTGATGTCCATGGCGGTGATGGCAATGTCCTCCACCACCAATATTCTCGCCTTCGTGCCCATTATCGTCTGCATGTCCTCCCTATGGCCCACTCAGCGTCTTGGAACGCTCGCTATGGCCGATTCCTCCGCCCAGGGGAGCAAAGAGGCAATCCCTGCTTCGCCGCCGCGCAAAGGCATCTCAAGAACTCCCAACGGCTGTCAGTCTACCGCCCTCCCCTAGCTTCTCTTCTTTCGATGAAAATGATATCAAGCTTGAGTAGGCTCGACAGCGAGCGGTTGAGCCGGGCTCGTTTGCCCTGATTTGCCTGCCACAACCGCTCCGCCGTTCCCCGGATCCAAACGCTCCCGCAACTCCTCAATTTGGCGCGAGACGCCGAGGACGAACTCATCTTGGTCCCAGAAAACGTTGCCCAACTTGAGGCCCTCATCGGTAATGAACAGCTCGCGCAACTCAGAGACGTGGCGCATGCCGCGCGACTTGACGACCAGTAGTCCTCGGTTCAACCGCTCGGCAGTACTGACCTGACGAAGGCTGATGATGGTGTCCGCCAGACAGTTGAGGCCTGAAACCCATGCGTTGCACGAGTGGGTGTCCCCACCAACGTTGGCCGTCACCAGGAGCGTGATCCCTCGATTCTTCGCCTCGCTGATCAGGTAGAGTGGAAGTTGCAAGTCGGTTGCCTGACTCTGGATACGTTGCAAGGCGGAAAGAGAATCGCATGCCACCACTGCAGGGTGAAAACTGTCGATCTCCCTCAGCAGCAAGGTGAGGTGCTCCTCGCTGCCGTGCGCCTCAGGCAGCACGCCGATCAGGCGCATGAGCCCTTTGCTCTCCCACTGTTCTACGTTCATGCCCACACTGCGAAAGTTCCGACGGAGTTGGGCAGGCGACTCCTCGTAGGAGACGTACAGGGCTCGCTCGCCACGGGCGCAGGCAGCATCCAGGCACGACATGGCCAGGGATGACTTGCCGGTCCCTGTTTGCCCCGCTATTAGCACTGCGCTCTCGCGATAATAGCCACCCCCCAGCATATGGTCCAGCGCCAGCACGCCTGTGGAAATTCTCTCCTCGCTCACCGCGCTGGAAAGACCAAAAGTGGACAACGGCAAAATTAATAGGCCGTCGGGAGTGATTTGGTAGGGACATTCGTGCGCGCCATGCGAGGTACCTCGGTACTTCAACACGCGTAATCGCCGGCTTGCCACGTTGTTGATCATGCGGTTTTCTAGGCTGATCACGCAGTCAGCCAAGTACTCCTCGGCCGCGCACCGCTTTCCATTGCGGGCCTCTGCCGTGGCGGTCATGACCAGCGTAACACCTAGCTGCTCGATGCCGCGCATGATCACTTTCAGGTCCGACGCGTCGTAGTGTCCCTCCCCAGGAGATGGCAAGGTCAGGTTCGTCTCATCCAGGGCAATTCGCTTGGCACCGGTATGTTTGACCGCATATGCAACGGCTTCCACCAGCGCCTCCGGTTTGAGAAACGGTTCCTGGACCCCGTCGCCGCGCTTGGTGTGGAGGTCGGCGAGAACCAGACGGTTGTCGCGCAGCAAAGGTTCAAGGTCCCAATTCATCGTTTTCAGGTCCGCCAACACCTTGTCACGCGGGTCACTAAAGTTAACATAGATTCCTGGTTCACCGTACTGGGTGGCACCCCGGTAGAGGAACTCCATGCAGAGGATGGTTTTCCCTGCACCTGGCGAGCCGACCACTACGGTGGTGCGCCCATAAGGCAGCCCGCCATTGGTCAGGTCATCCAGACCCACTATGCCGGTCAACGTCTTCGGCAGAGCAGTTCTTTTGCCCATTTGATTCATGTGCAGCCTTCTCCTGTCTTACACGGCAGCAGGTTGTTGCACCGGTTTATCGCATGAGTTTGCGCGCGTGCATCTCCAGGTCCTGCTGCTGATGCTCACGGTGGATCTCCAACAAGATTGAGGGCTCAAACGTCATGCTCGGTGGAAGCTCGATGCCACAGGCCTTGAGCTTCTCGGTGCACTTAGGTCGCACTCCTGTTGCCTTGAAGCTTCCTACCACCGTACCGTCAGGAGCAATTCCGGTTTTCTCATAGACAAAAATGTCTTCCATGGTGATGGTATCGCCTTCCATGCCCGTCACTTCGGAAATGCTCAACACCTTGCGCGTGCCATCACTGAGGCGAGAGATCTGCACCACCAAGTCGATGGCGGAGGCCATGTATTCCCGAATGGCCCTCTCCGGCAAATTGGAAGTGGCCATCAAGACCATGGACTCGAGACGGCGCAGAGCGTCCCGGGGCGAGTTGGCGTGGAGCGTGGTCATCGAACCGTCGTGGCCGGTGTTCATGGCTTGCAGCATATCAAAGGCCTCGGCGCCTCGGCACTCGCCCACGATAATCCGATCGGGCCGCATCCGCAATGCGTTGATCAGGAGCTCCCGCTGCGTGACCGCTCCCTTGCCCTCCACATTTGGCGGCCGTGTCTCCAATCGCACCACGTGCTCCTGGTGTAGCTGCAGTTCCGCCGCATCTTCGATAGTGACGATGCGCTCCTCTCCAGGTACAAAGCTCGAGAGCACATTGAGGAAAGTGGTCTTTCCTGAGCCGGTACCGCCCGAGATAAGGATGTTGAGTCTCGCCCGCACTGCCCCCTGCATGAGCACGGCCATGTCGCGGGTCAAACTACCGATCTCTATCAGGTCCTCCATGGTGAACTTGCGCACACCGAATTTGCGGATGGACAGGGCCGGCCCATCGATGGCCAACGGCGGGATGATGGCATTCACGCGCGAGCCATCCGGAAGGCGCGCGTCCACCATGGGACTGGACTCGTCCACGCGCCGTCCCACCTGGGAGACAATGCGATCGATGATGTGCAGAAGGTGGTCGTCATCCTTGAACACAGTGTCTGTGCGCTCCAACTTACCGAAGCGCTCCACATAGACTTGCTTGTGGCCATTGACAAGGATGTCTGAGATTGTGGGGTCGGCCAGGAGTGGCTCCAGCGGGCCCAAGCCAAATGTCTCATGCTGGATCTCCGCCAACAGCCGCTCTCGATTGACGCCCGCCACCGGGAGGCTTTCGCTCTCCGAGTCCAGCAGCTCCTCGACAATCTTGCGCACTTCCGCCCGCAGCTGCTGTTCCGGGATCGCCCCGATCTGCGACAGGTCCAGCTTGTCGATGAGCTTGCGGTGGATGCGGGTCTTCAGCTCCTGGTAGGCTTTCTCCCGCTCGCCGCTCGCGGCCTTCCTCGGTACCGGCCCCTCAATCACTCCTTCACCCGTCAGGCCAAATTTTGCCAGTCGCGCACTTACCGCCGCATCCATCCTCTGTCCACTCCCATGACCCTACCGTTCCGTGCTACGCCGCCTCACTGAAGCGCTTGTCCAAGAACTCCGCCAGTTCCATCAGACTCTTGTTCAGCTTCGACTTTCCATCTCGCGAAGCGAAAGGCTCCCCCTTGTTTACAGCCGCCACACAGTCGCCGTACTTGTGATTCGGGATCCTCCAATCGATAGAACGCTTGACCAACTGCTGAAACTCCTCCAGCATGTACTCGTTCTGACTGGCATGCCGGTTCGAAACCAACAAGGTCTTGCTCAGGTCGAACCCCAGTTTCTGCAGAAGATCGAGCGTACGATTGGTGTTAACCAGCGATGGCACGTCCAGGTTCACAACCAAGAGGAGCAGGTCTGTCTCATCCAGGAACAACGCCGTTGTCTCATCCACAAACCGGTCCAAGTCTACCACGATATAGTCGTACTCTTGGCGCAGCAAGCCAAACATCTTGCTGAGGTCACCTGGCAAGACCTTGTAACTCCCGTTGGTGGCTTTGGGTGGCGGGAGGAAGTAGATCCCCGACTGGTGCTTCGGGAGCACGCGCTTTAGGGACTGAGGGTCGATCTGATCGATATCCCGTAACAAGTCCGTGAGCGAGATCTTAGGTTGGATGTCCAGAAAAATTGCGACCGAGCCGGTTTGAAAATTGGCGTCCATAACCACCACCGTCTTCTGCAAAGAAGTAAGGTGGACGGCAAGATTTGTTGCGATGGTGGTCGCCCCGAGCCCTCCCTTGACGCCGTACACAGAGACAACTTTGCCCGCCTTCTGCGGGATCAAACCTAGGGTGACCTTTGTGTTCAAGAAACGGCGGACCGCTGCCGCCAATTCATGTCGGTCAATGGGGCGCACCAGATACTCACGCGCCCCCGCTCGCATAGATTCCAACAGTAGCTCTGGCGAACCACTGTCCGCAGTAAAGAAGGCCGTCATATTTGGCAGGGACAGGGCCGCCCGCGTGAGGAACGACAGCGCTTCGCTGGCGTTAGGAACTCCACTGAGAATAAGTAGGTCCGGGCGGTGAGTACGCACCTGCTGCATCCCATCAGTGAGATTTGGGCTTTTCACCACCGGGTCGAACACACCAATCTCATTGAGCACTTCCTCAATCAGCTGCACGGAAGCCTCCTCAGGCTCCACAATGACCGCCGACAATTTGCGCGTCTCGGCCACTTCTTGCGGCTTTTGCTGCTTTCGCGACTTTCCAAGCATTTCCACACCCACCCAGTTTCTTTGCCTGCTCGGGCTCGTCCTACACTCAGCCCGCGCTCATTCCGTTCGTATCTCCTCCACCTCCGCCGGCCGCATCGGCTTCACAATGTGCGGCACAATCAGGATGATTAACTCACTCTCCTCTGTTCCGGCACGCTTGCTCTTAAACAGATTGCCCAGGATGGGAATATGTCCCAGCACCGGGATGCGGGACATGGTGTTGATCATCTCCCTGGTCATCAGGCCGCCGATCACCAACCCTTCGCCGTCCTTGAGATGAACCGTGGTCGATGCCCGCCTGCTCAGGAGGGACGGAATGCGGAACCCGTTTAGGATTATTCCATTCTCGAAATCTAAACTGCTCACCTCCGGTGCTACCCTGAGCTGGATTGTTTCGGAGTCTAAAATGGTGGGGACAAATCGGAGTCGCACGCCGAACTCCTTAAACACGATGGTCACACCCTGAAAGTTGACGATGGGTACAGGAAACTCGCCTCCGGCCAAGAAGCTGGCCGTGTCGCCGTTTGCTGCCACCAGGTTGGGCTCGGCCAGGGTGGTCAACACGCGGCGTTCCTCCAAGGCGCGAATTACCGAGGAAAGCTTCTGGCTGGGGATGGAGAAGAAGAAACTTACGTTCTCATCGACAACTGGAGGGATTTGCGGGGTGTTTACCCGTCCGGCAAAGCTGCCTGCGGTGAGCTGCTCGGAGCCCACCCTCAACTGTTCGATGATGAAGTGTGCCCCCAATTCGCGCAACGCCCCACGGGTCATCTCCGCAAAGCGCACCTGGAGCATGACCTGCTCGGCTGATTCCTTGCGCGTGACCTCCACCGTGTATTCCTGGTACGAGGTCTCGTTGGTCCACACCACCACGTTGGTGGTGCCGACCTTCTTGCCTACCACTAACATGTGCCTTGGTGTGGTGACCGTGACGTCGGCGATCTCCGGGTCGGCAACGAACACCTTTGCTATGCTTGCCGGGAATTCCAAGACCGCCGACCGCGAAGGCTCCAGCTCCACGTAACGTCCATTCCATTTTTGACCGGGGGCCGCAATGAGCTGGACGCTGACGGTCCACACCAGCAGGGGGAGCCACGCACAGAAGGCTTTCCACCGCTCTCCCCGTCCTCCGTCACACTCTCTGTTCCTCATCTTCCTCATCCCTTCCTCTTCCCATCCTTACATTGTCGCCCAAAAAGACCGGTGCTCAAGGCTCTCTTGGTTCTGCACCCTCCTTGAAACTAACTTCCGATTTTTTCCCCTGACGAAAAACCTCCACTGTGTGCTCTTGCTGTTTTGCCTGAGGCGTGGGAGCAGACCTCGGACGGTAGCTTGGCTGCGGAGAGGCCGGTTTGGGGACCTCGATGAGCTCAGTGAGCGAAGCCCCTTTTGTTTCATGACGCAAGGAGTCGGCAGCGTTCCGGAGGATGAGCTGCAGCTTGCCCTCGGTGCTCGCCAAGGCCAGTTTCTCCGCCTCCTCTGGTGTGACCAGCAAGGTCACCGCCTGCACCGACATGGGTGAGTCACTCTCGCGTTTTGTCTCCTGGTCCACTGCCACCACCTCCACGTTTTGCAGAATGATCTTCGTCTTGGCCGTTTCCTTCGAATAACCTGTGGAGGTGGTGACAATGACGTCCACACGACAACCGGGCAGGATGAAGCCGCTCACGCCACTGACCACATTGACCCCCACGGTCATCGCCACCTTTCCCGGGGGAATGACACTGGAAAGGCCCTTGCGGGAACCAACCGGGGCCAGCTTCCGCTCCGTGATGGGGTCGCCGGCCAGGATCTCGTACCGCACCACTCTGCCCACTACCTCGTCGATGCTTCGGAAGCCGTCGCTGGGGGCGATTTCCACGGGCCAGCTCTTCACCGTCAGGACGTCCCTGTTTAGTTCGGCGCCGATCTTGAGATCGGCTGCAGCGACTACCACGCCGACCGTGGTGGGCTGCACGGGGGACTCGCTCTCCGCCCGCGCCGACAGCTGGGTGATGCGTCCCTTGGCAATGTATGCCGCCCCCAGCGAACTTGCCAGCGCAATCGGCACAAGGATCTTAGCCTTCACCATGGTTGTCCTGCTACCTCATTATCAGTCCACCATCCCAAGCGGGGTTTCTTCCCCGCCCCGTCTGCCACGTATCCAGCTCACCCCTCCCAGCGCATTACCGCCGTGTGAGAGATGTTCAGCTGCCCCCCAAGGCCCGGCACTAGACCGCCGGTCAGAAAGGTGTGAGGGATCGTCACTGTGCAGCGAACGCTGTTGTTGCCATCCGGGCCCGACACGGACACCGTGTAGTTGTTGTAGCCCGCAGCAGTGATGACGTTGATAGCTGCCTGCCGTGCACTGCCGGAACCGGCACCGGTCGCCGCCACCCGAGCCCCCTCCCGCGCCGCACCGCTGGCCACGTTGAGTGTCATCATCGCCCGTCCAAATTCGATGATCGCCGCCAGGATCACGAGCATCAGAGGCAACACCAGCGCGAATTCCGCTAACGACTGCCCCCGTTCGCCAAACAAACGTCTTTTTGTGCCTGGTCGTAGCACTTTTGCCTATCGCCTCCTCGCTTTACCACACCATAGCCAGCAGTGCGCCTCCGCCGATGGCCACGCCGTAGGGAACGGTCAGACGTGTGTTCTGCCCTGTCGCGGCGCCCAGTCGATTCTCTCCTGTCCATCTTTGTTTTCCCATACCTCGTTGGGCAGCCATGAACAGAGAGAGCATTGCGCCCAACACTGCCATAAAAAAGAGGGAACGAGGCAGCGCGGCCAATCCCACCCATGCCGCCATTGCTGCGGCCAGTTTCACGTCACCGCCCCCCATCATGCCGCCAGCATACAGCAACGCCATCAGTGCAAAAGCAAACGCCATCCCCCCTGCCCCGTCAAGTGCCATGACTGCTCCCCCCAACAGCCCCCGCATCAGCAGGGCTAATGCCGCTGCTGGATATGTTAACCAGTTGGGTATGCGGCGCCAGCGCCAATCGTAGTAGCCTGCCACGAAAGCCAGGACACACACTGCGCCGCCCACCACTGCTTTGAGTAGGGTCGTTTCCATCCTGCCTGTCCACTTTCTCACCGGCATGAGGAGGGAGGGCACCGCCTCTCCCGATGAGGAGGCTATGTCGGCACCGGATTCGTTGGTGCTTGAGGCGCTTGCCTCATCTTGTTTTGGTGCCAGGCCCCCCCTCCTCCACGCTCAGTGCGTGCTGCTACGCGTCACAACGCATTGGCAATCTGGGTCAGCAGGTTGTTAATGTTGCCGCCTAGCAGCGTCAGGGCCGCGATGCACACGATCGCCACCAGGAAAATGATCAGCCCATATTCCGGAAGGGTCTGACCTTCTTCCCGCCTGACCAGTGACCAAAGCTGCTTGAGAGCCATCACGCACCTCACCTCCCTTCGTCCACAAGTTTGGGGTTCTTAGCCTATGTTAACAACCAACTACACGTCTGCCACCACGAAGCACGTCTGGCTGGAGCACATGCCTCCTTATTGCAGTGCCCCACCGGCCGTCGTCAATGGAAGACTCACGCGGACCCCCAGTGCCGAAAGCAGAGCAATACAGGCAATGACCACGAAGAAAACTGTAATCGCGTATTCGAAGAGGGTTTGACCTTGTTGGCAGTCAGAGATCAGTCGCACCCATCGGCGTACCACTGCCACCACACCTGTCGCCACCCTACCCATCACACCTGACCTCACCTTTCGCGCTGCTGCGCCCACCACCCGACATGCATCGGTACGACACCCCACCTCAGGCTGCCGGGGTACTACACAAGCGGGGATTCGTAGACCGGGCGTCAACCGCCCGCCACATGGGCATCCTACCGCCCATCAACAGGGGAGAGGTTCCACATTCTGTGACAAGCGCGCTTCGTCCACCTCCGCATGTTGCTTTCTTTCTGCACGATTTTGCCACCGCCCACAGGCTGACAGGGGCGGCGTTCCGGCCATCAAACTTACAAGATGTGTGCCACCCTACGCCCAATGGATGTCCAGGCCTTCAAGTGCCAAAATATTAGACAGTTATTTGGCCTGAACCCCTCGTGTGAGTTAACAGTGTCCGGGATGGAAAGCGCGAAAGGTGTGGCGTGGAAGACACAGTTAGGGAAAAGAACCTGCTAATGCCATGACATTACTGAAGGTTACCTTTGTGGCAAAGACTCCACACAGCTTGCTTGTGCTGTCCACGTTGTGCCACACTCTGCGGCCCGGACGGACAGCCGCACTACTCCTTGATGAAGCGAAAGGATTTGGATATGAAGAAGACTCAGAAAGCAAAACAGGGGCGCTATGAGACGGGAGAAAACGGCAGGACTGGCAGAACCAACTCTTGACCTAACTAGCTATCGGAGCGGGTCTCTTCCCGTGAGGAGCGTTTTGACCTGGTCCAGACAGTCAGCAAATGTCTGGAACGGGGCGTGAGGCAGGTGCTTGGTGCGACAGTAGCGAAGCAGGTCCCCTTTTGCCAGCACAAAGTCCGCCTCCTCAGCACCGCAGCGGTCGGACAGCCCGTCACCCACATAGATGACCACCTCGCCGTCGGCGCGATGGGTGCGAACATGGTAGCCCTTGCAGTTGCCACACACTCGACATCCCAGCTCAAAGTAGGGAAACTCAGGGATGATGACCCCATCGTCGCCGAAGATCAGATGGTTGCTGCGAAAGGGGATATGCCCAAGGCCATGCCGGCGAAGGATTCGCTCGATGTAGAAGTCAAGACCGTCGCTGAGCACCATGAGCGGCACCTGGTGCGCGGCGCAGAAGGAGGCGAAGCCGGAGAAGTACGGGTCCAGCTGCTGTTCGTCGGCATAAGCAGCAATGCTATCGGCGGTGGCGCGGGCCAACTTGCATTCTCGCTCCAAGCACTCCCGCGAGGTGATTAGACCCTGCTTCCATGCCTGAACCGCTTTCTGCCAATCGGGGTGGGCAAAACGTGCGAATAGGCCGTCGCCCACGTCCTTGGCCGCTACCGTGCCGTCAAAGTCTGTGAAGATGCGGAGCTTCATCGGCGTAAAAAGAGGCGCCCGCTCAAGGCAGGCGCCTCGGTAGCTTTCCTGAAGATGTTCTACTTGGACCGTTTTTGTCCACCGTAGCGAAGTGCCGCTCGCGCCGCTGCGAGCCGGGCAATGGGCACCCTGAACGGCGAGCACGAGACATAGTCAAGGCCCACACGGTGGCAGAACTCGATTGAGGCAGGGTCACCACCGTGTTCACCACAGATGCCGATTTTCAGGTCCGGCCGCACCGAGCGCCCTTTCTGGACTCCCATCTCCACAAGCTGCCCAACGCCGGTCTGGTCCAGAGTCTGGAATGGGTCCTCCGGCAGAATTCCCTCTTCCAAGTAGGAAGCCAGGATGGCGCCCACGTCATCACGGGAAAAACCGAAAGTAGTCTGAGTCAGATCGTTGGTGCCGAAAGAGAAGAATTCAGCACTGCGCGCGATCTCATCGGCTGTCAAGCAGGCGCGCGGAATTTCGATCATCGTACCCACAAGGTAGCGGAAAGTTACCTGGTACTTGCTCATCACCTCTTCGGCAACCCTGCGGATGATCTTCTCTTGGTGCTGGAACTCTTTGAGGGTCCCCACCAGGGGCACCATGACCTCAGGGTAGACCTTCACCCCCTGCTTGGTCAACTCTGCGGCCGCCTCGAAAATGGCGCGCGCCTGCATCTCAGTGATTTCCGGGTAAGCAATACCAAGGCGGCAGCCGCGGTGGCCCAGCATGGGGTTCGCCTCATGGAGCGAGGCAACGCGCGCCTCGATCTTCTTAGCCGGCACGTTCAGCTGCTCTGCCAGCTCCTTAATCTGCTTCTTGTTCAGGTTGATGAACTCGTGCAAAGGTGGGTCAAGCAGGCGGATGGTAACCGGCAATCCTTGCATCGCCCGGAAGATCCCCAAGAAGTCTTTCTTCTGATAGGGCAACAGTTTAGCCAGGGCTTTGCGCCGCTCGCGCTCATTGTCCGCCAGGATCATCTGCCGCATGGCGAGGATGCGCTTCGGATCAAAGAACATGTGCTCGGTGCGACACAGTCCGATGCCCTCTGCGCCGAATGCGCGAGCTTGGGCTGCGTCCTCGGGTCGGTCGGCATTGGTGCGCACGCCCAAAGTGCGGAATTCGTCTGCCCACTGCATGAGCTGCTGGTACGCCTGGTTGCGCTCCAAGTCGGGGACCACCAAAGGTAGTTTTCCCGCGTACACACGGCCGGTCGTGCCGTTGATGGTGACCCAGTCACCCTGCTTCAGCACCTGGCCGTTAACGCTCATCTTCTTGTTGACCGCGTCGATCTCCAACGCACCGCAGCCAACGATGCAGGGTTTGCCCCAGCCGCGTGCGACGAGCGCGGCATGACTGGTCATCCCCCCTTTAGAGGTCAGAATGGCCTCTGCGGCGTGCATACCGTGCACGTCCTCCGGCGAGGTCTCGGTACGCACGAGGATGACGCGTTGCTTCACCTTGCCCAGTCGTTCTGCCTCGTCGGCAGTAAACACGATCTGTCCTGTGGCGCCACCCGGTCCCGCGGGCAGACCCACGGCCAGTGGCTGAACATGACGCTCCTTTATCGGGTCCACCATGGGATGGAGCAGCTCGTCAAGCTGCGAGGGCTTGACGCGCATGATGGCTTCTTTCTTATCGATGAGCCCTTCGTTGCACATGTCCACCGCCATGCGCACTGCTGCCTGTCCATTCCGCTTGCCCACGCGCGTCTGCAGCATCCAGAGCCGACCTTCCTGGATGGTGAACTCGATGTCCTGCATGTCCCGATAACGCTTCTCCAGCGTCTGGCGGATGCTCTCCAGCTGCTTGTAGAGCTCAGGCATCATCTCTTCGAGGCTGGGCAAATGCTTGTTGTCAGGAGTCTTGTTGGCTTTGTTAAGTGGATAGGGGGTGCGGATGCCTGCGACCACATCCTCACCTTGGGCGTTCACCAGCCACTCGCCGTAGAACACGTTTTCGCCAGTGGCGGGGTTGCGCGTGAAGGCCACTCCCGTGGCGGAACGGTCGCCCATGTTACCGAACACCATGCTCTGCACGTTCACTGCGGTACCCCAGTCGTCGGGAATGCCCTCGATGCGGCGATAAGAGACCGCCCGCTTACCCGTCCACGACTGGAACACGGCGCCGATTCCACCCCAGAGCTGTTCCATCGGATCATCGGGGAACGGTTTCCCCAACACCTGCTCCACCTTCTTCTTGAAAATGTCCACCAACTTCTTCAAGTCGTCAGCCGTCAGTTCGGTGTCCAGTTTCACCCCGCGCTTCTTCTTGAGCTTATCCATTTCGTGCTCAAGCTGCTGCCGAACGCCCTTGCCCTCCTCCGGCTCGATGCCCGCGGCCTTTTCCATCACCACGTCTGCGTACATCATGATCAGCCGGCGGTAGGCGTCGTAAGCGAAGCGTTCGTTTTGGGTCTTGGCGATCAGTCCGCCAATGGTGCGGGAGGTCAGCCCGATGTTGAGCACAGTCTCCATCATCCCCGGCATGGAACTGCGCGCCCCTGAACGGACAGACACCAGAAGCGGGTTCTCCGGGTCACCAAAGCGGCTCCCCATGAGTTGCTCAGTACGCCGCAACGCATCTTCCACCTGCCGCTTCAAGCCTGGGGGGTATTGTTTGTTATTGGCATAGTAGTAGGTGCAGACCTCAGTGGTGATGGTGAAGCCCGGAGGCACAGGCAGGTTCAGGCGACACATTTCCGCCAAATTGGCTCCTTTGCCGCCCAGCAACTCCTTCATGTCCGCATCCCCTTCTGCCTGCCCTTGAGCGAAAAAGTAGACGTACTTCTTCTCTCCCATCCGAATTCTCCTCCTCAACCTAATTCCGAAGCGTTGTTATCCACTCTCCCTGTACCTAGCGGCCCTAGTGGCCGATGCAGCACTTCGGCCACATCCGGGATAGTTCGCGCTCAGCCGCCAATGGTAGCCTTTTTCCCTAAGATGGCGCTGTAAGTGCGCGGACTGTTCAAAACCTCAAGCGCCTTCTGCACCACCTGGTCGTCATCGAGCGTCGCGGCAATCCCCGCCGAAGTGCCCCACACTTTGGTCACGATCTCTCGCTCCAGCGACTGGCGGATGTAGTCCAGGCTCTGTTCGAACTCACGTTTCTTCTGTTCCGCGATTGCGGCGCGAATAGCCTGAACCTGGGGCGCGACACTGGAAAGGTAGCCACTCTTGCGTGCAGCCTTTTCGAAGGCATCCAGCTCGGCCTCCCCATCCGTCTTGTACTCGAACTTTTTCTCTGCCAGGAATTGCCTGAACTCACGCACCATCTTCTCGTCCGCCACAAACTCGCGCGGCAGGTCCGGATGGCGCTGCACATAGTTCACGGCAAAGTTGAAGAACATCGACTGACTGAGCAGAGCGAATTCAAGGCGACTCAATGTATCAGGATTCACCTGAATGTCGGGCACAATGCCGCCGCCGCCACGCACCGTCCGCCCGGAGGAGGTACGATACTCCTTTTTCGGATCCGCGGCCTGTTCAAGACGCGCAATCCCTTCGGCGTAAAGCACGCTGGTACGACCCTTGTCAAAGACGTCGGGATTCTGGATAAGGCGGCCGCTGGGGATGAAGTACTCCGAGGTGGTAATCCGCAACGTGGACCGTGGCCCCACGCCCACCACGCGCTGGACCAGCCCCTTGCCGAAGGTCGTATTGCCGATAACTACACCTCGGTCCAGGTCCTGAATAGCACCGGCCACAATCTCCGAGGCAGAGGCACTATACGAGTCCACCAGCACCGCCAGCGGCAGGTCCTGCCACACGGGGTCCTTTTCCGCTCGATACTCGCGGTCATCGCTCTTGACCCGCCCCTTGGTGGAGACAATCAGCTCCCCTTTGGGGACGAAAACGTTTGCCACCTCGACTGCCGCCTCCAACAATCCTCCTGGGTTAGAGCGAAGATCGAGGATGAGTTTCTTCGCGCCCTGCTCCTTCAGCTTTGCTACCGCGCGCTCCACTTCGCTGCCCGCATTGCGGCCGAAGCGGGTCAGCCGTATGAATCCCACGTCGCCATCTATGATCGTAGCACAGTTGATGTCCTCGACCGTGATGACATCGCGAATGAGCCGGAAGGTTAGTACCTCATCGACCCCTTCGCGCCGGATCTTAACGACCACTTCGGTGCCTGGCTCTCCACGCAGAAGCTGCGCGGTCTCGGAAATGGTCAGGTCCTTGGTGCTCTTCCCGTCCACTTCGAGGATCTGGTCCCCCTCGCGAATGCCGGCGCGAAAGGCCGGCTTGCCGTCGAACGGTTGCTCCACCACCGTAGCCCAGCCATTGCGCATGCCGATGCGCATGCCCACGCCCCCGTACTTGCCTGAGGTGAGGATCTCCAGTTCATCGTCCTCTTCGGCCTTGAGAAAGACGGTATAAGGGTCCAGGCGCTCCAACATGCCGTCGATAGCTGCCTGGACGCACTTCTCCGGGTCGACCTCCTCGATATACCGCTGCACCACCGACTCATAGACGTTGCTGAACAGAATGATGCTCCGCCGCAACTGCTCGTTGTAGTCGGGGCCGCGGTTGCCGACTACCGTGGAAAGCCACCCGCTCAGGCCCACAGTGACCACTATGAGGGCGGCCACCAACCCCACCTGCTTCTTGGTGCTCATTGTGCACCTCCATATGACACAGCCATAGACTCCTACTCCCCCAACACGCGGTCCACCAACTGCCGGATCTCCTCGGCAATCGCCTGCACAGTTCTATCGCCTTGAACCACCTTGACTCTTGACGGTTCCGCGCGGGCAATCTCCAAGTAGCCTTTTCGCACCCGCTCGTGAAAGGCTCGCTTTTCCTGCTCCAAACGATCAAGAGGCGCGCGCCCTTTCCTCTGCAGGGCCGCCTCCACGTCCAAGTCGAGGATGATGGTCAGGTCCGGAATCACACCACAGGCGCCGAGGCGGTTGGCCAATGTGACCTTCGCCAGGTCCAGCTGCCTTCCGTACCCCTGATAGGCAGTGGTCGAATCGTAGAATCGGTCACAGATGACCACCATATCCCGGGCCAGGGCCGGTCTAATGCACTCCTCCACCAGCTGAGCGCGCGCTGCCTCGTAAAGCAAGAGCTCCGTCCACGGAGAGATGGCGCCGTTAGCCGGATCAAGCAGGATCGCCCGGATCTGCTCGGCTATCGGAGCGGTGCCAGGGTCGCGCACAATGATTGCCGCGCGGCGCTTGGCGCTTTCTAACCAACGGCGCAGCTCGGCCGCCTGCACGCTCTTGCCCGCCCCGTCGATCCCCTCAAAAGTTATCAGCCGCCCTGCCACTTCACACTCTTCGCGCCACTTCGCCGCCATTGCCATGCAGGCGCCTGTAGGTGATCCCCAGCCGGGTCACCTCCCCAAAGCCGTGCACGGCCCAAAGACCCACAAGGCCCCACCCTATTATGAACGCCCCCACATAGTTCAGCCCGACCTCGAAAACGAGGACAGAGACGATAGTCAACCACATCAGAAAGCGCAAATCACCTGCGCCGCGCAGGCTCCCGGCCACAGATCCCAGCAATGCCTTGGGGATTTGTGTCAGGGCAAATACCCAAATGGCCATGGCGCCCTTGGCCATCACCGCGGTTTCACGTCTGGTGAGGAACAGCGACATAATTTGCCGGCTGAAGAGTACCAGACCCGCCGCGGCCGTCACTACAAAAGCCAGCGTAACCAGCATGGAGAGGCGGGCGATGCGGAGGGCACGCTCGGAGTGCCCCGCACCCAGCTCCATCCCCACCAGGGTCATCGCGCCCAGGCCGAAACCCATGTAGGCCATCGACAGCACTGCCTGCACCCGAACAAAGACCGCATGCGCCGACAGGGTGGCCAACCCCAGCTGGGCGGCGTAGCTCATGACACATAACACGCCCACCGAAGTGGCCAGCTGCTCGACCGTTGCCGGCAGACCGGTGCGCAGCAAGCGCCTGAAAGTTTCGCCGTTGGGATGCAGGAATTCCCGCATGGGCAAAAAGAGTCGCGCACGCCGGCTCCGCAACAGTGCGAACGTGAGAAAGAACCCTACCGAGTGGGCAATGCCCACTGCAAGTGCTGCTCCTTGCACCTCTAAACGGGGCAACCCGAACCATCCGAAGATCAGCGATGGCGCCAGGGCCAAGTTCAACCCGTTGACCACCATGTTAATGACCATGGAGTGCCCTGTGTCGCCACTACCGCGGATGATACCCACCCCAATGAAATTGGTGACGATCAACGGTGCAAAGAACGCAACCGTACGCAAGTAGGTGACACCGGCCCGTTCTGCCGCCAGACCCGCCTCCTCCGCACCGGCCCTGCCGATCAGCTTGAACAGGTGGATGGCACCCGAGTACCAGATCACGGCGAAGAGGAAGGCCGCCGCCACGCCGATGATCATGGTCTGGCCAAGCACATGATTGGCCTCCCACCGGTCACCGCGCCCGAGAGCCCGGGCGATAACAACCGAGCTACCCACCACGAAGGTGAGAAGAACCGCGAAAAAGACTACCACAATCTGGATAGCCATGGCCACGCCAGCAAAGGCGGCGGCGGAAAGCCTCCCCACCAAAATGGCCTCAATGGTCCACATGATGGTCTGGGAGGACAGATCCACCACGGCGGGCATCGCGGTTTTGAGGATGGTCCTCAGGTGACCAGCGCGTTGCACGCGGAACAGGCCTTAGTCGTAGTATTCAAGCCCTAAGTGGGTGATGAGCTCCTCGCCACGGAGATGGCGCAGAGTATTCTTCAGCTTCATGAGCTGAATGAACAGATCGTGCTCCGGGTAGAGTTCAGGAGCACACATCGGGCTCTTGAAATAGAACGAAAGCCACTCCTGGATGCCATGCATCCCGGCGCGCTGCGCCAAGTCCATGAACAACACAAGGTCCAACACGATCGGCGCGGCAAGGATACTGTCCCGACACAAAAAGTCCACTTTGATCTGCATCCGATACCCGAGCCAGCCGAAGATATCCAGGTTGTCCCACCCTTCCTTGTTGTCCCGGCGCGGTGGGTAGAAATTGATCCGCACTTTGTGGTAGAAATTCCCGTACAGCTCCGGATACAGGTCCGGTTGGAGAATGTACTCCAGCACCGACAGCTTGCTCTCCTCTTTTGTCTTGAAAGAGTCGGGGTCGTCCAGTACCTCGCCGTCGCGGTTGCCGAGGATGTTCGTGGAAAACCAGCCATCCAGGCCCAACAGGCGCGCCTTCAGGCCTGGGGCGATGATAGTCTTCATCAGGGTCTGGCCAGTCTTGAAGTCCTTCCCCGCAATGGGCACGTGCTTTTCCCGCGCAAGCTGCACCAACGCCGGGATGTCCACCGTCAGATTGGGGGCGCCGTTGGCAAAAGGCACGCCGCTCATGATGGCCGCATAGGCATAGATCATGCTGGGCGCGATGGCCGGGTCATTGTCCTTCAGGCCCTTCTCGAAGCTGCGGATGTCCTGGTGCACAGCGCTGGGGCGCATGAAGACCTCAGTGCTCGCGCACCAGACCATCACCATTCGGTCCAGGCGCTGCTCAGTGCGGAAGCGCTCGATGTCCTCCATGAGCATCTTGGCAAGCTCGTACTTTGTGCTCGCCTTTTTCACGTTTGGGCCGTCAAGACGACGCACATAGTCCCTGCTGAAGACGGCCGGCCAGGGGTGAATAGCCGCAAGTTCGTCCTTCACCTTTTCCAGGTCGCTCAGCTCCAACACCCCCGCCTTCAGCGCCGACTCATAGCAGTTGTCGGGGAAGACATCCCACCCACCGAACACCAGGTCGTCCAATTCGGCAAGCGGCACAAAGTCTTTGATTTTAGGCACCCGCTTTTCCGTGCGTTTGCCCAAACGAATAGTGCCCATTTGGGTGAGGGAGCCAAAAGGCTTACTATGTCCTTTGCGCACCAACTGCACGCCGGCGATGAACGTAGTCGCCACTGCTCCAAGCCCCGGCAACAACACCCCAAGCTTCCCCTGCGGTTGTTTGATTTCCACTGGCTGGCTGCTCAACTTCGTTCCTCCCTTGCTAACCATGACACCACTACTTGCCAGAAAGCGATGTTGGCTTGACAACCCTATTCCGGTCATCAACGTGGACGATCTTTGTGCGGAATGTGCGTGCCTCGTCCTCGGGCACCCAGGCGAAGGAAAGCAGAATCACCAAGTCGCCTGGATGCGTGTGCCTGGCTAACGCCCCATTGGCACACACGATGCCAGAGCCGGCCTCCCCTTCGATCACATAGGTTTCGGCGCGGCTGCCGTTATTGAGATTGAGTACGTGCACCTTCTCGTTGGGAAGCAGGTCGGCGGCCTCCATGAGCAGCCGATCGATCGTCAAGCTCCCCTCATAGTTCAAGTTAGCGTCCGTGATGCGGGCGCGATGAATCTTCGATTTACACATTTCGCGAAACATCTACCGTTGCATCTCCTCCCTTAGACCTGTTTTCCGGCCTTGGCCGGCACGCTACGCTTTCGGGGTGTCCACCGGCTTGTCCATGCTCTGAGAACGCGCCACTTTATCGGCGGCCCACACGTGATGGAGCCGCTGGGCTGCGGTGAAGTTGGACAGCACGGCGATGATAAAGATTGCCCCGATCAGCGCATACTCATGGATCAGGCTTCCCAGCCCCACGAGTACCAGCCGCTCCGGCCGTTGCATCAGCCCCACTTTGCATTCAAATCCCAGCCCCTCCGCGCGGGCGCGCACGTAGCTGACCATGAGCGAGCCGGCCAGAGCCACGCAGATCGCCACCGACACCAGAAGGTGCTGGCGTGCAACAAAGTAAAACGCCATGCCGAAGAAGGCTATCACCTCCGCGTAGCGATCCAGGGTTGAATCGTAAAGTGCCCCAAATCGCGTAACACGATTGGTAGCGCGGGCAACTTTGCCGTCCAAGGTGTCCAAGAGCCCGCACAGGAGCACCAAGGCCCCGCCCCAGCGCAGGCGTCCAGCCCCGTAGCATACGCCAGATGCGGCCCCCACCAGCAAGCTAAAGGTGGTGAACCAATTCGGGTTCAAATCCAGCCTGACTAGCCACCGCACCAGGGGGTTCAAGCTGTCGAGAAACCCCTCTTTTAGTTTCGGCGGCAGAATAAAGAACTTCATGACCGCAACAGACCTTTCATCTTTTCATTCGCTGGCCTTGACCAATCTCTCCCCTCGAGGTTTTCCTGCCACGATGAGCACCACCTCGCCTTTGACCTTTTTGCGCTCGAGAGTGGACACCAGCTCGCTGAGAGAGCCGCGGATGACCTCCTGGAACTTTTTCGTCAGCTCGCGCGCCATTACCGCCTGCCGGTCACCAAGCACCCGCAGCAGGTCGCGAAGGGTGCGGAGGAGGCGATGTGGCGACTCATACAAGACCAGCGTACGAGTCTCCTCCCGCAAGGATTCCAGGCGTGTGGTGCGCCCCTTTTTCGCAGGCAAGAACCCTTCGAACGCAAACCGGTCTGTGGCCAGTCCGGAAATAACCAGCGCGGTCACCAAGGCCGTAGGCCCAGGAATTGCCTCCACCCTGAGGCCGTTGGCCAACGCCTCCCGCACCAGGTGCGCCCCCGGATCTGAGATGCCCGGTGTGCCGGCGTCTGAAACCAGGGCCAACGACTGGCCACTCTGCAGGCGCGCGATAAGCTGCGGTGCCTTCCGCGCCCGGTTGTATTCGTGGTAGCTGGTCATGGGCGTATGGATGCCGTACTCGGCCAGGAGCACGGCCGTGCGGCGCGTGTCTTCGGCCGCAATGAGGTCCACCTGACCCAGCACATCCAGCGCCCGCAGGGTGATATCCCGCAGGTTACCGATAGGGGTGCTCACCACATAGAGCACCCCGGACTCCACCACGAATTTCTCGACCGCGACTGACCCTCCAGGACTGAAAGTAGCCGCATGCCTCCCTACGCCGGCCTGAGGACTTCAGTACTCTCCTTACACTTGATGCCCAGCTTCTCCAGCTCGTTGAGGATGGGCACATAGATCTCCGGCCACACCGGAATGATCACACCCTTCCTGGTGATCTTGCCTTCCAAAATGTAGCGCGCGCCGATGGCGGCCGGTAATCCCACCGTACGCGACATAGAGGAATCACCGCCCGGTATCCCAAAGTCAATGAGGCTGGAGGTGATTTTTTCCCGACGCTTCTCTTTGGGAAAATCGGCTACAAAGTCGTGTACAAGAACGATCATGTCCCTCTCATTGGGACGATAGGCCATCTTCTGCAGCATGCGCGCCGCCAGAATATCAAGGTTGGAGCCTTCTTCCATTGGTAGCGGATCACTGCTGAACAGCCCCAGCCACTCCAGCCTGTGCATAACATCCGAGTCGACCGGTAGTTTCAGGAATTCGGCAGCCGCTGCCCGTAGGTCTTTCCCAGGCGCCGCACCCACGAGTTGGCGGGTGAGATCCGCAAACGTCATCCCCTTCACTTTGCGAACCTTATCGTCAAGCATACCAAGCTCGACAATCTTTTTCATTGTCTTGCACCACCCCAGATTCCGGAAGGTGCCCCGGAACATAGTCTTGGTCTCCTGGATGCCATAGGTGTTAATGTACGGCAAGGAGTTGCGGTTAGGATAGACTTCCAGCTCACCCAGGGTATCTACCTTCCTTGTCCAGTAGTGGTCAAAGAGTGCCTCGCCAGGTATTTCGACCACCTTGCCGTCTTTCAGGTACTTGGCGGCATTGCGACCGGCCATGACTACGCCCCGCGGGCTCCAGGAAAACTTGTACCCAAAGGGATTGTCGTTGGCTTCCGGTGCGGGGAGTCCGCCGCAGCAGGACTCAAAACTCACGATCTGTCCGCCCCTACTGTGCACACCGTCGATGATACGCATTGCCGACATGTGATCGATGCCCGGGTCTAAGCCCAGCTCATTGAGGATGGTGATGCCGGCTGCTTTTGCTTCGCCATCCAGGGCGGCCATGGCATCGCTCACATAGGAGGTGGTCACCATGTGCTTCTTGTGCTTGATGCAGTGCTTGGCGACCACGACATGGTACGTGTACGGGACCATGCTGATGGCGAGGTCGCACCCTGCCACAAGCGCATCCAAATGAGCCTCGTCGTCCACCAACAAGGCTTCTGCCACGCCGCGCGGATGTCCCTCAATGAGGGCCTCAGCCTTCGCCACCGTGCGGCTCGCTACTGTCACCTTCAGCCCTGGCTGATCTAAGAGGTACCGAACCAGCGGCCGCGCCACCAGACCTGCGCCAAGAATTAGAACATTCTGCATACCAATTTCCTCCAGCCGTTCCTCTATGGGTTTGCCACGTACTGCTCCAGATACCGATAGTCAGGCGTCAGCGTGCCACGATGTACGATGACCGCTCGCTTGATTTCCGGCGGAAGCGCCAGCTCGTCAAAGCTCACCTCGTAGTTGGCGGTGACGATGGCCGGCACATACTCCTTGAGCACGCCGCTAAAGTAGACCGACGCAGCGCGGGGGAGCTCACACGGCAGGTTATCCACGGCCAGCACCACCACGCCGCGACCCTGGTGCCCCGGAGTGATGGTTTCCGTAAGGGGGTCATATACAAAAATCGGGTCGTCTGGGGTAGTGGCCCGCAGCGTGCACTCGATGGAGCCTTCCACATCGCAGGATATATCGCCGATGACGCGCAGGCGAGGTCGTTCGTTCCGCGAGAACAGAGCACGCAGGTCCTGTTTGGTCACCAGCCGCGGGTAGCGCGCATCCCAATAGATGCCATTGACCAGCACCGACAACTGGGGTACGTATTCTGCAAACCGCCCTTCGTATCGTTCCGGGTGGCAGTAGTAGTCCTGCAGTTCGAAGCGCCCATTTGGCATCACGGGTCTCACCATATCTTCTTCACGAAAGACGACCTTGTAAAGCGTCCTGGCGCCACACCATCCATCTTCTTGCAGCTCCAGCAGCTGGGAAGGCGAGATCTTGCGATGGGGCAGAAGATCGAAGATCTCCTGTGCTCCCTGGGACACATGCCCATACCCGGCAAAACCGCACACGAAAGGAACCAAGCCCTCGGGGAGCCCAGTGGTTGCGATTGCCTCTCCCACGCGCTGGACAGCCTCTTTGGCCTCTTGCAAAGTAGGGTAGCGGTGTGCCGGCTGTAGCGCCGCAAAGGGCGTGTCAAGACCCTCGTAAGCGAGGCGCTGCCCTAGGGCCCATAAAGTGTCAATCATGCCGGCAAGCCCGGCGTGTCGACCGAAGAAAATGAGCCGCTTTCCGCTCTCGTCCACGATACGCTCATAGTCAATAAGCGTGCACCCCAGCTCCATTAGACGGCGCAACATGGACATGTTGTGCTTCTGCCCCTTTATCACATGAGCAAAGAACACATAGGTACCGCCAGGCCGGAAAAACTCGGCCGGGATTTCCTTCACGGCGAAAACCACCGGACAGTGGCCGATATCCTCTGCGACCTCGATACCAAGTTCCCGGTACTGCTCGTCGCTAAACACACGGATCGGCGAGCTCTGCACCACACACTGCAGGCCATGTTCTGCACAAAGAGCCTGGACATGGTGGGGCGTCAATGGTACCCGCCGCTCCCAGCGGTTCTTGTCCTCGCGCCTTATGCCAAAGAGCCTGTTCACGCGTTCCTCAGTCTGGTCTACTCAGTCCCCGAACTTGATCCCTTGCGCCAAAGGCAGCTCGGTTGACCAGTTGATGGTATTGGTCTGCCGGCGCATGTAGGCCTTCCACGCGTCGGAGCCGGCCTCGCGCCCGCCGCCCGTCGACTTTTCGCCACCAAAGGCACCGCCGATTTCCGCCCCGCTTGTGCCGATGTTGATGTTGGCAATGCCGCAATCGCTTCCGCGCGCGGAAAGAAATGTCTCTGCGGCAAGCAGGTTGGTGGTGAACATGGCGGAACTCAGGCCCTGCTCCACACTGTTGTGAATCTCGATCGCCTCATCCAGCGTGGAAAAGGGCATCACGTAGAGAATAGGCGCAAAGGTCTCCTCGCCCACGATGGGCATGTCCGGGCGCGCCTTCACGATGGTGGGCTCCACATAGCAACCTGACTTGAACTGGGGTCCTGTCAACACGCGACCACCGTACACAATCTCGCCCCCCTGCTCCTTGATGATTTCGATGGCGCGGAGAAAGACCTCCACCTCGGAGCGCGCCACCATGGGACCCATGAGCACACCCTTTTCCAGCGGATTGCCGATGCGCACCTGCTTGTAGGCGTTGACCAAGCGCTGCAGCAGCGAATCGAACACCGTCTGCTGCACGATGAGCCTCCTGGTAGTGGTGCAGCGCTGACCGGCGGTTCCTACCGCGCCAAAAAGCACCGCCCGCACAACCAGGTCCATGTTGGCATCTTCCATGACGATGATCCCGTTGTTGCCACCCAGCTCAAGGATGGTCCGCCCAAGGCGCTGGCCCACCACCGCGCCGATGCGCCGCCCCATCTCGCAGCTGCCGGTGGCGCTGATCAACGGGATGCGGGTGTCGTGGATCATCCTCTCGCCCACCACCCGACCGCTGCCCACGGCCAGATTGACGATACCTTCCGGAAGGCCATTGGCCTTGAGCACGTCTGCCATGATCTTGTGCACCGCGATGGCGCAAAGAGGAGTTAGAGACGAGGGCTTCCAGATCATGGTGTCCCCGCAGACCAGCGCAATCATCGCATTCCATGACCATACGGCCACGGGAAAGTTGAAGGCAGTGATAATCCCCACAATGCCTAGCGGGTGCCATTGCTCATACATGCGATGCATCGGTCGTTCCGACTGCATGGTGAGTCCGTAGAGCTGGCGCGAGAGACCCACGGCAAAGTCCGCCATATCGATCATCTCTTGCACCTCTCCCTCCCCCTCGGGAAGGATCTTGCCCATTTCGAGGGTGACTAACTTGCCAAGCGGCTCCTTGTATTCGCGCAGTTTTAACCCAATCTGACGGACCACTTCGCCCCTTTTGGGCGCCGGCACCATCCTCCACCATTTGAAGGCTTCCTGGGCTTTAGCTACGATCGCCTCGTATTCTTGCTCATCCACTTGCCGCACGGCGGCGATAACCTCCCCATCGATGGGCGAGACCGACTGCAAAAGCCCGCCGTTCCCTTTCAGCCATTGGGTGCCTGTGCAGCCGCCAGAGTTCTCCTTCTCAATGCCGAGGGTTTTCAGAAAGTCATACATGAACCAGCTCCTCCGTCGCTAGTGCACCATCACCGCCTTTGCCCTAAGCCCCCAGAGAACGCCCAGGGCTGCCTTCCGAGCCGTTAAGTATAGCAAAATTCCTCGTAAATATCAAGCTCAAACGCCTGGCATTGTGCCTCACTGTGCCAGCGCCACGTTGAGGAGGCTGCCCACAGTGAGGCTTGCGAGGACCATGATCACGCTGGCCCCCAGCATGTCCTTCCACCCCAACTCTCTCAGCATAACCACGAAGGTCGCCATGCACGGAAAGTACATCGTCAGCACCACGCTGGCAATAACCAGCTGCTTCACGGTCAACCCGAGGGGCGCCAGCATGCCCACTGCCACGTCTTTGCGCAAAAAGCCGACAATCATCGCCGCCACGGCCTCTTTGGGTAAGCCCAACAGGCCCGTCACTACTGGCGCAGCGAGTTTTCCCATGAACGCCACGACCCCAAATCTGTAGAGAAGATTCACGACAAAGACGCCGAGGAGAACGAACGGGACCGCCTCCTGCAAAAACCACCGTAGGCGGATGAAAAGCTTGCGCAGCAATCCAGGCACGAAGGGGAACCGGTACGGGGGAATCTCAACAAAGATCTCCGGACTCTCTCCGGGCAGAATGAGGTTCATGGCGATACCAAGTACGATACCAACGGCAAAGAGGACCCCAAATACCATGAGCAGTGCTGCGGTGCCATGTCTCCCCACAAGGCCAATGATCACGGCGGTCTGGGCGGTACATGGGATGGCAATGGCCATGAGCGTCGCCGCGATGAAGCGCTCGCGCCGCGTCTCTAATACCCGGGTGGCCATGACACCCGGCACATTGCACCCGCACCCCAAGAGGAGCGGCACGATTGCTAAGCCATGCAGGCCCAGGCGGTGCATGATGGTGTCCAACAGCACACCAAGACGAGGCAGGTAGCCCGAGTCCTCGCCCAGGCTCAACACCAAATAGAACGCCACCACATATGGCAGCACTACCGCAAAGTCCACAAACAGGCCGGTGGTAAGAAGACCCAGCGATTGGAGAAAATCGATCCTCCCGTCGATGAGTCGCCCTACCAGCACATCGTGGAGAATGCCGCCCGAGCCCAAGAGGCGCGACAGGCGCATCATCAGCGGCCCCCAGTACCGCTGGAATGCCGGCTCCATCAGACCAGTGGCCAGCCCCTCGCCGAGGAGGCGAATGATGCGGAAGGAGAGATACAGCACGGCCGCCGCGATCACCGTCCCGGTGAAGGGCTGAAGGGATGCGTCACTCAGCTTTTCCAGAAGCGTATGATGCCGGTGCCTCACCTCCTGGACTGCCCGCACCACCTTCCCCACTTCTGCCCAGCGGTCTTCCTCATTGAATTGCCACCGGCCAATGCGGGCGTTGGCCAAGCTCTCCACGAGGGCACGGATACCCTCTCCGGTAATAGCGACCGTCGGAACCACCGGTACACCGAGAAGCTGCGCGAGCCCATCCACATCCACCGTCACGCCAATGTGCCTGGCCTCGTCCCACATGTTGAGCGCCACCACCATCGGCACCCCGGCCTTGAGGAGTTGCAAGGTCAGGTTGAGGTTCCGCTCCAGGTTGGTGGCGTCCACCACGTTGATGACGATGTCCGGCCTTTCGCCCTCCGTCGCCGCTTCCCGCAGCATGAGAACCGCAACCTCCTCGGCACGGGACGACGGAGACAGCGAGTAGGTGCCCGGTACGTCAATGACCTCGACCTCCTCGGCACCGAGCCGCATGCGGCCCTTGGTGTACTCGACTGTAGTACCAGGGTAGTTGGAGGCTATGACGTGTGCGCCGGTCAGGCGGGAAAAGACCACGCTTTTCCCGACGTTGGGGTTTCCCATCAACAGGATTCTGCGGGGTCTCTGGCCGGCTTCTCGGCTCATCGCCTCACGATCACCTTGCGCGCCACGCCGAAGCCGATGGCGTATTGGCTTGCGCCTACGCGGAAAGCCACCGGCCCGTGCAGCATCTGCCCCGCCACCTTGGTCACGGTGACCCCTGGCTGCACTCCAAGTGCTTCCAATCGCCTGATCAGTCCTGGGCCGCCCACAATTCTCACCACTGTTCCGCTCTCACCTGGTCGCAATTCGGTCAGATCCACCTCGTCAGCGCTCACGTCTGTCTCGCTCTTTCTTAGGCCCTTCAACCACCGCGCGAGCCACCATCGGCACCTTGCGGTTGTCCTGTACGTGAACCACCGCCTCATTTCTCCATCATGAGTCTACACGTTCCTGTAGAAAGATGGACTCTCTTTCTCGCCCCCGCGCGAAATTCCTGCTGGGCGAGTGGGAGAAGGACTCCCTGCTGGCAACCCTTGCTTCTGGCCCGTGCAATGATACAAAAAAAAAGGCTCCTGTGCAAGGTCTTTCTCGGCCGTTTGACCCTGCCAGGAGCGCAAGCAGTGCGCTAAACAGCCGTCTCAGTCGGCGGGCGGCACCTCAAAGTGCTCCAGGCACCGCGCGCAAGGACCTCTTTGGCACAACATCTTGAACAGCTGAATGAGCCCCTGTTGGCGGCAGGCGGTATCCACAACCCCTTTACCCTGCGCCCCGAATAGCCTCAGGGTCATTTCTCTCACAATGGCGTTCTCCGCGAGGAGTGGCGCCTGCACATAGACTTGGGCGAGCAGCGTCTGCAGTTGTCCATCCCCCGTCTCTCTTGCATAAGCCATGAGGCAAGGCAGCACGACATTGACCACCATGTCCGCGGCACGCTCAGGTCCTACCAGCTTGCCGCCGCCCGTCATCGGACTACTCCCAGAAACGTCAAAGCAATAGTGTGTCCGCCAAAATGGATCGGATTCCACAGTAAGGGATGCGCTCAGCTGCCTGCCGACTTGTGGGATGCGGCGTTGGCCCGCCTGAACGATCCGCATCAGGCCACCGAGGAAACCGTGTTCGTGGAAGCGTACTGCCAGGGCAGCAAGAGCAGCGATGCGCCGAGTGGGAAAATTCTGCGGACGCAGCCGAAAGAAAAGCCACTCCTCTCTGTGCAACGGGTCGATTTTGCGACGATAAGGGAAATGCTCCCACTCTGTCCGCAGCTGGCCGAGGAAGTCACGGAGCTCATGGTCCGCTTCTACCAGGGACCCTTCTGAGGGCAAGAGCCCGGCGGCGCCGAAAAGGTAAGCCTGGGCACGCACCCATGCCGTGTCGGCGTCCAAGCCCCTAATAGCTCGGGATAGCTCGGCGTAAGGGAGTCGGTCGGCAAGCTTCCGAAATGCGACTTGGTTCTTAGCGTAACCCAGCGCTTCTGCGAGGCCACGATAGAGGATCTGGTCCCAACCGTCGATGAGGCGCTCTTCTTGGTACCGCATGCACTTGGTGTTCAGCCGCTCATCCCCCGCCAGCTCCACGATGTGGAGAATGCGCGGCCGGCTGGCCTCACGCAATGCACAAGCTACCGGCTCCGGGCCCGGTGGGGCTTGCCCTTCGGCAGCCAACTGCTCGGCCGGCTTGACAAGAAACTGGTCGAGGTTCAATACCGGGATCTCCTCGCCGTCTTGGCGCAGAGTGCGCTCCTCGGGGTCCACGTCCATAGTCACCACATGCAGCACCACGCTGTTGTACCGTGGATCGCGGTGGTGCCCATGCCGGTACCAATCAACGGCCACAGGATGAATCTCAATGTCGCCGCAGCACATCTTGCCGTCGACGATCAAGGTGGCGCCCCGAAAGTCGGGGCCGGCATCCGGGTTGCGGGTGCCGCACGCCACCACCTCCACGGTTCTCCCATCCACGGTGTGCATCCTGCGTCCCACCAGGCTTCGGTCGCCCCAAAGCCGGTAGAGAAAGTGTTCCGGTGCAGGTTCCTCGATCTTCATTTCCTCCCCCTCTGTTTAGGACGGCCGTTGGTGCCCTCAGAAAGGCGCCTCTTGTTCAGCCAGCACCCACGGCCTGATGACTCCTACCGGATGTTGCGAAGGCTGTCTCTCTTCCTCCTTGCGCCATTCGCTAGAGGCAGCAGGAGAAAGTATCTGCCAAGACCTATGCGCCTATTGATCTCGCTAAATGTTTGCTGCACCAAGATCGCCGTGGGCACAGCGTGCTTTTCGCGCAGTCTCCGCAGCAGAAATAGCCCTGGAAAGCGCAGGACCGAGGTGAGGATGAAGAGGAAGTGATAGTTGCCCAGTGAAAAGCCGGCCACCTGCACATTGAGGCCGCTCAGGCGCAGAGCTAACCACCCGCCAAACGTAATGGCGATGAAGTTCATTACGCCGCTCCACGCGGAGTACGCGGCCGTGTAGCCTGGTCTTCCCTTGGCGGGCAGCGCTGCCAGCACCAGGCTAAAGATGGCCAAGTTAAAGCCGGACCAGAACACCCCCGTAAGAACAGCGTTGAGCCAGATGGGCCACGAAACGCCTGGAGGACAGAAGGCGTAGTACAGCGGCAGGTGAAGGATAGCCACCTCGCACACGGTCAACACCGGCTTGTGCCCGAATCGATCGATGAGTCTACCCCAGAAGGGTTGGGAAAGGATGGTCATCGCTGCGGTGACGATGTTTAGGTACGCGATGCCCTTAAAGTTCCAGCCCAAATTCTTCAACAGGTGGGCGGCAAAAAACGGGGTAGAAATGCCAACCGCGAACAGCCAGTAGAGGTAGAATACCAAGATGCGCCGGTAGGTGCCATCTCGAAGCGGGCGCGCCACATACTCCCCGAGTGGCGGCATGCGTTCTGGGCGATACGCGGGCTCGGGTTGCCTGCGAATGTAGTAGAAGGCCACCGCCGCAGCGCCCACCGCGATCAACTGGATGGTCAGGAATCCGCCTCCTTCCCTGCCATGATCTCGCGCCAGATCGAGGATGAGGCCGGCCACGATGCTGGTGACCATGGTGACGATTCCCACCACACGGTTGCGCCAGCCAAAGTAGCGACCCCGTATCTGTCTTGGAACCAAGTCACCCATCCACGTGAGCCAGGCAGGTGTTGCCAAGTTTTGAAGCAAGGTGCCCAGCGCGTACAGAGCTAAGAAAAGGACGATCACCTCCCCGTGCCAGAGGAACGGCAACAGTGCCATAGGCAACCACACCAGACGCCCTATGAAAGAAAGCCAGGCGCAGATTGCCTTCCGCCTTCCGGTGCGCTCCACTAGCCTTGCGCCGAAAATCTGAAAAAGCTGCATCAGCAATGGCACGGAGGTGACCAAACTCAGTTCAAAGTCATTGCAGCCGAGGAACAGCGCATAGCCGGTGAGAAACGCGTTAGTGGTCAACACAATGTGCACCGTGGCCCACGAACCCTCGATCACCGAAATGCGCAGTCCTCGCCTTGTCGCTTCCGGTGCAAGAGCGCTTGTCTTTCGTCGCCTCCTTGTATCTGAGATAACCGCCTTCTGTTCCACCTCAACACTCCGCCGCCCCGCGTGTCCTTGATTCCGTTCTAAGAGAACCTTAGAGCACCACCTCTCAGGAGCCTTTCCGCCCTCACGCGGTGCTCGCCACGCTCCCTCAATCTATCGCCTGGTGCCCTCGGCTCTTGGGCCATCACCGCCACGAGAGCATCACGAACCCATCTTCATCAATGAGCCGTGCCACTCCGTTCAACTGGCTGGGAAACCTCCTAATCCTGCTTAACGCAGATGCCTCTGTCTGCCCACGTAATAGGCGCGATTGGAAGATCACCTAGCGGTTGTGGCCGCCAATCGGTACCATATGCGCAAGAACAGGACCCTGCTAGTGAAAATACATTTTGAGAACCACAATCGTCCTGTCCGACCCAGCGCACAAAAGGCCAGGTTTCGTAAAGCATCGGCGAGGACGTTCTCAGGCTACACCTCAGGTTCTTGCAGCACCTGGGCGTGGTGCCCAAGAAGGAGATCGGCACCGTAGTCGAGTGCTTGGTGCGCCAACAGACGTTGGCAGTCCTTACGGCTCGCGTATGCCCCTTCGCCTCAACGGAACGCCACCACCACATGGGTAGGTCGAGCTTGCGCCTGGCGGAGGACCTGCTCCATCCTGAGCTGGAACGGGAAGCACGCACCCGTACGGGTCTTTTTCGCCCAGAACGCGTGCGCAACGGGTAGCCATACCCCTTGTTCTCCGGCACCCGGCTTGATGGCCCGTCCACCATCACTTCGCCCAGGGCGATGATTCAGACGATGCTGCGCCCCTGGATGAGCGTCGACAGGCCAACAGGTATGGCGCTATTCCGAGCACAGACGCCAGTTTCGCCTGCATCTCGCCACCATGATGGCGCTTCTGCTTGCATGAGCAGGACGGCCACGCCAGTACGCCGAGCGACAAGGCGAAGAAAAAAACGCGAAACAAGCAACGTCAGGTACGACCCCATTGCCCTCAAAAAAAGCACCCCACGCACGTGCAATGGGGATCAACACGTAGTTTCCCCTTCCTCCTACCGAGGCTCCCCCATGCGTATACGATCGAGCCGACAAAAAGGCCGCAGAAAGAACCTTACACCCTCGACGATTCGTCCTCGGTGGGCTTTGCAGAGCCGGACGTCGACGCTCTGCCTTTGCGCCTGGGCTTTTCGACCTCAGCTTCGGCTGGCGGAGGAGTCGGTTCCTCCGCGGCGCTCTGCTTCTTCTTCCGCTCTTCCTCTTTGATTTGCTTGATGTGCTCGATGTCCGCCTCCTTCTTGCGGAGCTTCTCCTCCAGTGTCTTGATCCGCTCCACAAGAGAGCTCACTTTCTCATCGCTCGCAATCCCGGCGCCGCCGCCCTGTGAGATGAGCTCATAGACCCTGCCGCCTAGTTCCGCGAAGAGGCGGTTGATACTATGCTTGATGGCAGCAACATCTACTTTCAGGCGGCCGATCTTGGTGTACTCGTCCGTATAGTCCGCAACCTTCTCCAAGCCCTCTTTCAAGCTCTTGCGAATGTCATCCCACAAAGACCCCATTGGTCTCACCTCCTCGGAATCTGACCACGGCTATGCTGGCGGTCTAAATTAACGCCATGGCTCGCTCATCGCAGAAGCAGGAGCTTCTCTGTCGCGACAAACTTCCCTGCCCGCAGGCGAAAGAAATAGACGCCGCTCCCCAGTGCTCTGCCCTGCTCGTCGCACCCGTCCCAGACCACGTAGGACTGGCCGCCTCTGATGCTGCGCACCTGGCGGCCGCGCGCGTCGAACAAAGTGATGGTGATCTGGTCAGGCGTTTGGTTCTCGGGAAACTCATACCTGATCACTGCGGTGTGGCGGAACGGGTTCGGGTAACAAGGGAACAAGCGGAAGGCCGTTGGCAATTGTTCCTCACCAGGTGCGGCCGCCGTGACCGCATACGCCCAGACCTTCCCATAGCCCCACCGGTCGTTTGGCACGAGGCCAGTAAAGGCGTCCCTGCGCGCAGAGTCTTGCAGCATCTGGCGGATTTGCACACTGGTAAGATTGGGGTCGCGCTCCAGTGCCAAGGCCACCACTCCGGTCACGTGCGGGGCAGCCATGCTGGTCCCGTGACCGATGCCGTGCACCCCGTCGGCAAGGACGAAGCCGTTGGGAAACTGGTTGCTGCCGGTGTAGAACATGCTGGTCGGTTCTGCAGGGTCGGCGTCGGCGGAAAAGGCGGCCCCGATCATCTCCCCTGGCGCTGCCAGCTCTGGCTTCACCCGTCCGTCGCGGGTAGGCCCAGGATTGGAAAAGTCAGACAGCTCGCCATCCTGCTTGCCGCTGAGCCCCGGCGAAGTCAGGTGGTTGCCGTCAAGGTCAATCCAGGTCCGTTTGGTGATGTAAGAGCCGACGGTGATAGCATAGAGCGCCGTGCCAGGGATGCTCACCTTCATCGTCGGATCCACAGGCTCAACGAATTCTGCTTCCATGGAAGAGGCGGCTATCCAGCCATCGAATCGGCCCGAGGTGCCGCTGATGGTGAACTCCCATGTGCCGGAGGCTGGTTCCCAGCCAGCCGTCCGGTCGTAGATCTGGATTAGCAACTCTCTGTCGCCATTGCGCGGGTCCGCCCCGCCATGCGCATTGTCCACATAGATAAACCCCTCTTTGCTGTCCTCATAGAAGAGACGACCGCTGGCAAAGGGTCCATAGCTGCGCCCGCTGGGCGTTTTCACTTTGACTGACTGGCTGCTGAATCCTGAGTACCAAAAGTCCAGCACCAGGTAGTCATCCTGCGTGGCGCTGTTCTTGTCGTACGGTGCAATCTTTACCTTGACCGTGATAGCGCTTCTGGTGGTGCTGAGCGAGCCGCTAGCGTGAATGTTCTCCTGGCCGTCATTACCGGCCGCCACTACCACCGCGCGCCCAGGGCGGCCGGGACCGACTAACTGGTCGATCGCCTGCTCTGCGGCATCCGTGCCATCGTGTGCGCCCCAGTTGGAACCCAAGCTGAGGTTCACCACGTAAGGGAGGCCCAGTTCCGTGGCCCTCGTGTGGACAAAGTGCAAGGCGTTCACCTGGTCGTCGTCGTCAATCTTGTCTGCAGCGTCCTGCCGCGTGCCCTTCACGATGATAAAGTCAGCTTCCGGTGCCACGCCCACATACTGCCCTGCAGGCTGCTTGCGACCGGTGGCACGCCCGTTCCCACCTGCGCAACCGGCCACATGGGTTCCGTGACCCACCACGTCCCTGTGCCGCAGCGACGGTCCTCCCCGCAGGGCAGCGTTGATCTCCGCCTCGGTGTAAAGCGTGCCACCGTAGTCGTCCGGACCGTCCAACTTGTTGTCCCCGTTCACGTCGCCGGGGTCGCTAAAGTCCAGCACGTACTTCAAGCGGGTGGTGCCGTTGCTGCGGCGAAAATCTGCGTGACGCCAGTCGATACCGGTGTCAATCACGCCGATAAGCGTGTGCTTGCCAGAAAGCCCGGAGGCGTTACGTACCTCGACTGCGCCCATCTCATGGGTACTGCGATCCAGACACAGCCTTCGTGCCTTGGGCGCCTGCACGTACACAACTTCATCCAGTGCCACAAGCTGAAGAATCTGCTCCTCAGTCACCGTGGCCGTGGCGATATTCCCCATCACCGCCTGAAGCTCGATACCCGCTGCCGCGATTGCCGCCCATTCCCCGCACCCTTGAATGAGCACGCGGAAGTACTGTTCAGGCGTTGTCTTGACCAGCCTAGTACCGGGAATCGAGCCCCGTGCGACTAGTTCTGGGGTTTGTAGCGCCATGCGCAGGCAAGGGTCGAGCTTCGCCCGCTGCGACTCCGACAAATCGGTTGCTGCACCGACCTCAATGCCAGCCACAAGCACAACTGCCCATGCCAATGCCGCGCGGGCGTTCATCCTGCACCTCCAGATTAAGGATCGACCACTCGCGAGCTACTCGGTGGCTGCTTCTACTCGGTGCAAAGATAGCAAAATCGCATAGGCCGAGCAAGGGGAAAATACGGAGAGCTCGGACCGTCGTGCGGGGTACCGACGACCGCGCGCTCGTGTGCAGCCGCCGGCTCTGCCATCAAGGGACCCAAGAGGGGTATTCGTTGGTGTGCTTTCCAAAGGTAACTTGCGCCAGCTCCGAGCCGTCGCTGCGCATGATCACCAAGTGGTCGCCTCGGCCGAACAGAATCTGCGTGCCATCGGCTGACCACGCCGGATGCCAATCGCTCACCCCGGTGGTCAGCCTGCTCGCCACAGCGGTGGCCAAGTCAAAGACCCAAATCTCATCGATGCCACTTACCTGTGCTCGCACGAACGCCACCCGAGTCTCGTCCGGGGACAGTGCGGGGTGTTTGATGATCGCCTGACTCACAGGTACCTCAAGCGAGTACAAGAGTGTGCTCGCCCGATTCCTCAGGTCAAACCGATACAGCCCTGCGTGATGGGCCGTGTCCACGGTCACATAGACAAAAGCGTTTCCGTCGCCCAACCATGCCACCCTGGTGTGGATAGAATCACTCACGTTCACCACATGAGAGGCCGAGTCGGTAGCCAAGTCCGCCAGCCAAATTGAGGAACGCAGATCGCGGTTGGTCCAAAAGGCGATATGGCTGTCGTCTGGCGACCATGCGGGGAAGCTGTCGTCATATTCAGACGGGCAGAGCCGACGCCACGAGGTCGTCGCCAGATCCATCACATACAGTTGCCAGTTGTAGCCCCAAAATGTACTGGCATAGATAAAATAGCTAAACACCGCGCGGTTTGCGTCGTGCGACAGGGCAAAGTTGGCCGGCACGAAGGAGCCAAAGTAGGCCACAACTTTCAGCTGACGACTTGCCGCCTCCAGCAGCATGAGGTAGTACTCGCCGGGACGGTCGTGAAGTGTGCGGCGGAAAAGGATTTTCCCCGAAAGACGCTCAAATGGAACTTGCGAAAGTTCTTCTTTGGAGACAACTTCTGGCTCAGTAGGAATGTGCTCACATGCCAACAACGCCAAAGTAATGAGCACCAAAGCTGTGGCGCCACTGCGACGAAACAGACCGCGCGTCATCGCCGCCCTCCTATTGCCCCACGCCGGGGCCGCTTGAGAATAGGCCCGATAGGTCAACTCGGTCTCTGGGCACCTCGACGTCGCCGCTCCCGCCACCACGTGACCAGCCCTATGCCCAAGAGCGCCCCCATCACCAGTGCAGCCAGCACCCACTCTGGGCGGTTGCCCTCCTGCAGTCCGTCGATCAAGAACCCGAAGGCAACGAAGAAAGCAAGCAAACCGAGCCCCTCTACGATCCACGACACGTATGCTGACTTTTTCACAGTCCCTCCGTGTATGTTCACTCCGCAAATCTCTGGCCCAAAAGAGCGCCGCTCCAGTCCGACCAGGTCCTCCTACACCAGACGGGCGTCACGGTGTGTCCAGCAAACTGACTATGAGTGTTGCCGCCACGATTGCCGCCGTCTCGGAACGCAGCCTCCGAGGGCCAAGGCTCACCGGTACAAATCCCTGGGACACCGCTGTGCTCATCTCCTCATCCGCGAACCCACCCTCTGGCCCCACCAGCACCAGCGCTTCTGGGAAAGAACCTGCCTCCCATTGGTTGACCGCCTGTAGCAGGGGCAAGGCGCCTGCAGCTTCGTGGGCGATGAGCCGCGGCCCGGAGCATGACAAATGTGCCACAACCTCGGCGAAAGGGACCGGGTCAGCGACCTCCGGCCACACCGAGCGCCCACACTGTTTCATGGCGGCAAGGGCCACCCGGCGCCAGCGATCCACCCGTGTGCCCGCAAAGCGCACCGTGCGTGCTGTGGTCATCGGCACGAATCGGGTCACTCCCAGCTCCGTGCACTTTTCCACCAACAGGTCAAAGCGCTCACCTCGCAGCGGGGAAGCGGCGATGGTCAAACAAACGCGCGGTTCGCCCACGCCCGTGTTCCACGCGATAATCTTCGCCTCCCCGCGACTCGGCGATGCAGCCACCAGTTCGCAATGGTAGCACCGTCCCCGCCCATCGACGGCGAAGAAGCGATGCCCAGGTCGCGCCCGTTGCACCACTTGAAGGTGATGCCACTCTTGCTCTACCAACCACAGGCGCTCCCCTGCCACGTTCGTGGGCTTGACATAGTAAAACTCAGCGTGGGGCATTCGCGCCATGGGCAGCCTCGTCAGCCATCAGAAGGCTACATCCAGGTCCAGAATCACCTCGCCGCTCAGCTTTTCATCCAAGGCGTATTCGGCCCGCAGCACATAGCCATACGGCAGGTGGAAGTGAAGGCCGGCGCCAACACCGCGCCACCAAGTGCGCGGCTGGGGAGAGCCCCGAAACCAGACGCTGCCGGCATCGCAGAACAAGCCCCCATTGATGCCGAACTTCAGATTCCGACCATAGTCGCGTATCAACTGCGTTGCCGGCTCAAGGTTCAAATACCTCACAGGCACGATCGTGAAACGCAGCTCCGCACCCAGTAGGACCCGGCTGTCCCCCTCCGCCACCTGGTCGAAGTGGCCTCGAATGCGCTGACTGTACCCGAGGTAAAGACGATCGTACGCAGCCACTTTCCCGTGGGAGGATGACCCGCTGGCACGCAAGGCGAGGGAAAGTGGGCCGGAGAGGACCTGGTAGCGGCGCGCGTCGACCTCCCACAAGAAGTAGTTCACCACCAGGCCCGGCATTCCCACCTTCCGCCCAGTGAAAGCTAACCACCACCCCTGGCGAGGGTACTCTTTGAGGTCCCTCGTGTCATAGGACAGCGAGATCCCCCCTTGCGGGGCACGGTCCACACCATCCTCACTGATGGTCGCCCCTGACCGCGCAGGGGCCACACGCACCTGCCGATGCCCCACAGACACCCCGAGGTAGGTGTGATAACCGAATCGCTGCCCGAACATGCACTCGAAGATCGCCACTTCCTGCTCAAACCGCGGAAACTGAGGACTAAGGTTGCGCACTCGTTGCCGGGAGACCACGAAGGTGATGAACGTGTTACCTTTTCCCAGCAGCCATGGGCTGGTGAAGACAATTTGATAGCCTGGGTTATAGCCCCACCAGGCGGCCACGCCGGCTTGCTCATTGCGCCCGCGCAAGTTCATGTGCCGCAACCCAAGGCCGTAGGAAAACTTGTTCCAATCCTTTTCATGACGCTCCAGAATGGGAACCGGAAAGACGTACCACCGTTCGCTGACCAGTATCACTACCACCAAGCCCTGGTCGGTCCTGACGGGGAGGGCTTCGACTCTAGTAAACAGACCCAGGCTTTCGACACGCAAACGGTCAAGCTCTAGTTTATATGGGTCCAATATGTCGCCCGGCTTCGTCTTCATCTCGCGCAAGATGACAAAGTCGCGCGTGTGGTGGTTGCCACTGACGACAATCTGGACCACGCGCATACTGTCGATCGGGGGAGACTGCCCAAAGCTCGCCGCAGCAATCAGGGCGCATGCGCACACCAATGCCGGCACCACATACCTCTTCCGCAGTGCAGCCATCGCTCACAGCGCGCTCAGCAGACGCAGCGTGATGCGCCAGGAGCCATCACCACCGTGCACCTGCTTGGCAAAATCCACCCGCCCAACACCGTCGCCTACCAGCACCGAGACGCCCGCATCGGCCAATACATGGTAGCCGTCAAGTTCGCTAAACAGGCTCTTCTTCACCCGCTCTACCGCCCAAGCAGAACCGGCATCGCAGAACAAACCGAGGGAAACTCGGTCGTGGCCACCTCGCCGACCTGGGGAAAACACGCGCAAGATATCGCCGCCGAAGTAGTACGCTGCGTTAAGGAGCACCAGGTTTTGACCGGTCTGCGAGTTTTGGCGAAACCCGCGCAACGACCCAACCCCGCCCAGGGCCAGCAGGTGCTGTGGCGCCAAGCTTCTCGCGCGGGCACCCACCATGGCGCGCACCACGAACCGCTGTTCAGCGAAGGTGGGACGAAAGTGCGTCACCGTAACAAAGAGACCGTCGGAGGTAAAATCCTGCCAGGTTTTTTCGTAGATGGCCTGCACCAGGGTCCCCTCAAACGGCAGCAGTGAGCTGTCCCTCCAGTCCAATTCGATGATCAACCGCACACTTTGCTCGTGCCCCTCCACGATGTGGGGATTGGCCCTGAACTGTTTCTTGCCGCCAAACAGCGCACCAGCTAACCCCTCGTCTGCCCCCATGTCCTGGTACCTGTAGGAGGCATATACCACCCTGGCGGTATGGCGGCCTTCCAGGCGTTCATCCAGGAATATCTGCCACCCCGTGCGGCCAAAGTAGTCCATAAAGTCCTCTTTCAGCAGCAGCGCGGCCAGGCTGTTTTCCACCTGGCGCAGCCGCCAGCCGTCGTTGGAAGCGGTCTCGTCAAAAAAGACCGCACCGAGCGTCAGCTGCTCGCCACGAAAGAGCCCCTGGTGTACGCCCAGCGAGTAGCGCCACCTTTTGTTGTGAAATCCGTATCCGGCACACACTGGAAAACTAAGACCAGAAATGGGCACCGGCCGTGCCGTGATGCGGGCGCCGAAAAACAGACCCTCCACGCGGTTGTAGCGCACCGCGGGCGCGCCCGACACTATTCTGCCCTCGCCAAAATACTCCGGGGGATGTAATGACCCCACCTCGAATTGGGCGCGGCTTTCCCCAGGCTGAGCTACCCAGACCAAGCCGAACAGAGTCACCAGCATCAGCACCCTGGTCCACCTGGGGATCCCATCTACGGCGCCTTTCTTCCACACGATGTCTACCCTCCCAATTGTGCGGTGTGCTTCACGGCTATGTATTGCCTTCTCTGCCCTCCATCATCGGAGTCACGGTCTCAGCGCGTCATCCAAAAACACCTTTACTGGTCCCTCCTCCGCTTGACCAAGATAACCTCAGTGCCTGCATGAGAAAAGCAGAATCTGACGTCATCCATTAAGGCACGGAGGATAAAGATGCCCCGGCCGCTCTCCTTGAGCACGTTCTCTGGCCGCAAAGGGTCTTGCAGCTTGCCCGGATCAAACCCCTGACCCTCGTCAATCACGTGCACTACCGTCCGGTTGGCGAAGAGTTCGAAGTAGACGCGTACCTTTTTTCTCTTGTCCAGTTTGTTGCCGTGGTGCATGGCGTTGTTCACGGCCTCTGTCACGGCGATGGCCAGGCTGTCGGCCTCGTCTTCGCTAAAGGCTAACTCGCGAGCCACCCGCCCAGCAAGTCGCTCGACCTGCCCCAGGCGACTGGGATCGCTGGGGACAGTGACAGTGTAAGTCTTGTAGGGCCTCTCGCTCACGCCCATCTCTCGTAGTGTTCAAAACAACCAGGTGAGGCCCAGGTCTACGCTGTTCAGGGTCTGGGGGGCCTGACCCGTAGAGTTCACTCTACGGCGGGCTGCTCGCATCTCAAATCGCACCCCAGAGGGGCCGCCATAGGTAAGACTCAGCACTGGGCCACGACTCCAGTGGTGTTCGTATTCCTCCTGCCGCCACTTGCCCTGGCTATCGAGCGAATGCCGCCATCCCTGCCGCCGATAATAGAGAAAACCTGGCGCAATCTCCATCGTGCTCGTCAGGCGGTACTTCCACGCCAACCGCACCCAGAGGCTGGTGCGCGACATGAGCGGCCGTTCTGCCCACTCGTCCCAATAAAGACGTCCATTCTCCTCCACAAGCAGGCGTGATTCCCCATAGATGCGCGAACGCTCGCTTGCTTGCCAGGACAGCGAGTCGTCAGCCACAAACTTGCGAAAGACAAAACTGCGTGTCTCCTCAAATACCTGCTCATAGTCATAAGCTACGTAGTTGGCGAGCACCTCGAACGACTGGTAGAAGAGGATCCGGGGTGAGGGCAGATAGAATCCCCGAGTGGTGAAGCGGAACACCCTGTTCCAGTTGTTATCGGCGCTGCGCTCCGCAAAGAGGTAGACGATGTGATAGAGGTTTACGCTGGCCATCACCTGAAGTTTCAGCCCCGCAGAGAACAGATGCTCCACAAGCAGAGAAGCAGCGATCCGCAATTCGTCCCGGTCGTCAAAGTTGTTCGTATCCGGCGTGTCGTAACGGAGCAGACTCATTGACAAACGACTCGCGAGGGAGTCGGCTGCGCCCATGCGGAAGCCCACTTCATTGACCAGGCTCAGGCGCGAGGAATAGTTGGCCGGTGTCACGAATGCGGCACGGGGCGAAAAGGGGGAGGGCGCCTGCGTCGCCGGCATGTCATACCGCTGGTCCTGGGCCCAGTAGCCCAGACGCGTGCGCCAACCCAGCCCGCCTCTGGTAAAGGATAACCGGAGCCAGTGTTCAAACTCCTGATCCTGTCGGCGGCGGTGGTCCCTGAGCTTGTCTCCATCGCGGAGCGCGACTTCCACCTCACGGTAGCGGGCCGCATTTTCCAGATCCAAATCCATGCCCTCCATGAGGCGGTAGGACAGATGGTTTTCTATGGCGGCCGGCCGTTCCTGGTATGTCTCCACCTCTCCTGCCGCCGAAAAGTAGTTATCCCGCCGCCTGGTTGAGAAAGACACCCGTAGTGAATCGGAGGTGCCTGGCACGAATTCACGGTGCACGCCGTATGTCAAGGCCAGGTCCTGGTTCTTCCGTACCGGGAAACGATCGCCCCCATATTCGAATTGCAGGGTGTTCTCATACCCTGCGAGCACGGCCCGCTCGATTCCCAACCGGCTCCCGTAGCAGAGGCCGCGGTCATCATGGCCAAAAAGCAGGTCGCGTTTGCCCCCGAACGAGGCTTCAGCCCACGCCCGCTGGCTCAGGTTTGCGCGTGCCGAGCTTTCCACCAGCTCGGTGCGCACGTCGTTGCGATACCCTGATTGGCGATCCGAAAGCGCAGACGATAGTACGCGAACCGAGAGCAACAGATGCGGCGAAAGGTGCCAGCGGGCAAAGGCCTCCAAGTGCTGGTCGTCCTTCCACTTGTCCCCGCCGGGCCCCAGACGTAGCATCGAGGACTGGAAGCGCTCCCGCGCCCCGAAGTGGAGGCGCCCTGTCCGCGCCTGGGCGCCCAAGTCATAGATCCAGGCATAGGCGTTCAGATCCTGACGAAACAAAACGGAACTCGGCGTGCGCATGCCCCCGAGTTGGGGTATGACCTCGCGCGGCTGCGCCTGCACACAATGGGCAACAAGCAGCGTCACGCCCGCAGCGTGCAGGATGAGCATGTACCGTTCTCGCCGCATCAGGATGCATGGTCGTCCAAGCGCCTTCTGAGGTGGCGGGGTAGTCTCTGCCCACCCTCTGAGGCGCGCGGTGCTCGGTTGCGCAGGCGCTCAGCCCTCCGCCCTCTCGCTCTACCCTCCCCCGCAGGCGGGACAATAGTGCCCCCTGAGACAACCAATTTGAGCGCCTCCTCCACTGACATGTCTACCTCTTTCGCCTCTTCCTTGGGCACGAACAGAAGGAGTCCGGAGGTGGGATTTGGCGTGGTCGGAAGGAACACGCTGTACACGTCAGACTCTAATCTATCCTGGATCGGGCCTTTGGTGTCCTGAGTGATAAACCCTAAAGAGTAGAGGCCCTTTCGAGGGTACTCCACAAGGACGACTTTGCTAAAGACCTCTCGTTTGTCGGAGACGAAGGCCTGGAGGATTTGCTGGAATGTTTTGTAGACCCAATTCAGGAGGGGTACCCGCCCCAGGAATTCCTCCCCGGCAGCGATAAGTCGCCGCCCCACAATGTTGCGCGCCACCAAGCCGGTGAGGAAGATCAGCAGCACCAGGGCAACAAGACCCAGCCCCGGGATGGGACGTCCATGGAAAGTCAACCCGATGCGCTGGGCGAGAAAAACCCCCACCACTCCTTTGAAGAGCCCGTCAATGGCAACAAAAAGGCGATAGAGCACAAACAGACTGAGCACTAAGGGAACAATGACCACCAATCCGGTGATGGCATTCGTGCGCAGCACCTTGCGCCATGACTGCCACCGCGCCGGGCCCGGGGGCCGAGTACCTGCAGGCATCCCTTCACTCACTTCTTCGCCCGTTCAGTGGTCTCCTCCTCCAGCTTCATCATGAAGACCACCTCATCCGCGCGACAAAGGCCGTACAGTTCACGCGCCACTTTTTCTTGATAGGCGGGGTCCCCCCTCAGCCGGTCGATCTCTTGCTGCAGGGCAGCCTTGCGTGCCTCGAGAGTCTGGGCCTTCTCCTCCAGCTGCCGTCTCCTCTGCGCCAAGCGGTAGTGGTTAATAAACCCGGCGCTCCCGCTGAGGTAAAGCAAGGAGAGCAAGATAGGTATGAGAGCAAGGAAGAGCTTGCGCAGCCCTAAATGACTTCGGCCTCGCGCAAAGCGCCGCGATCTGTTCACAATGAGCTTCCTCCCCGCCATGGTCGAAGCCCGTGGGGGCCGACCAACGGCCCCCTTTTCCTCTATCGGTTTCGCACGACGCTCAAGCCGGCAAACTGCGCCGCCTCACCCAGGCTCTCCTCGATGCGCAACAGTTGATTGTACTTGCACACGCGATCGGTGCGGCAAGGGCTTCCGGTTTTGATCTGGCCTACGTTGGTGGCCACCACGACATCGGCGATCGTGGTATCCTCTGTCTCGCCACTCCGATGGGACACCACCGCGGTGTAGCCGGCCCGTTTAGCCATCTCCACTGTGTCCAAGGTCTCGGTCAGGGTGCCAATCTGATTGAGCTTGATGAGAATCGAGTTGCACACCCCGCGCTCGATACCCATGCGCAAGCGCTTCACATTGGTCACGAAGAGATCGTCGCCTACCAACTGAATCTTGCCCCCCAGACGCTCGGTCATCAGTTTCCAGCCATCCCAGTCTTCCTCGGCCATGCCGTCCTCGATCGAGTAGATAGGATAGCTCTTTACCAGCCCCTCATAGTAGTCCACCATCTGCTCGGCAGTCAGAGTGCGATTCTCGGAAGCAAGGACGTATGCCTTCTTTCCTGGATCATAGAAGCTGGTGGCAGCGGGGTCTAGGGCGATGAACACCTGCTCGCCTGCCTTGTACCCGGCTTTCTCGATGGCTTCCATGATAACCTGCAGCGCTTCCTCGTTGGAGCGCAGATTGGGTGCGAAGCCACCCTCGTCCCCCACGGCAGTGTTCAGCTTCTTCTTCTTCAAAACGTCTTTCAGTGCATGGTAGATCTCCGCGCCCATCCGATAGGCCTCTGCGAAACTCGGCGCACCAGCCGGCACGATCATGAATTCCTGCAAGTCCACGTTATTGTCGGCGTGCTTTCCGCCATTGATCACGTTCATCATGGGAACAGGCAGCGTGCGTGCGTTCACCCCCCCGATGTACTGATAGAGCGGTAACTCATACGCTGCCGCTGCTGCCTTGCACACGGCTAACGACACGCCAAGGATGGCATTTGCTCCCAGCTTGGACTTGTTCTCGGTGCCGTCCAAATCAATGAGCATCCGGTCAATCACTGCCTGCTGAGTGGCATCTTCGCCGATGATGTGCTCGGCTATGGTGTCGTTGACGTTGGAAACGGCCTTGGTGACGCCTTTCCCCTTGAAGCGCGCGGGGTCGCCATCACGCAGTTCAATCGCCTCAAGCTCACCCGTGGAAGCGCCCGACGGAACCGCTGCTCGGCCCACAGCACCACATTCCAGGGTAACATCTACTTCCACAGTTGGGTTGCCACGAGAATCAAGAATTTCCCGTGCGAATACGTCCACGATAGTGGTCATCTCATCCTCCATAGCTTCATGCCTCCAGGGTTCGACTGTGCGCTACCAGAGAAAACGACGCAGCAGCCATGCGAACAGCACGCCGCTGGCCGCACATGCTACATTTACCACATCATTGTTGACCCATGGCCAGCCACGCAGAAACTCAGTGGGCTGGCCGCAATGGTATAGCTTTTCGGTCACCTTGCCACAAGAGGTACAGCGGTACTGGCCCTGTACGGTGGCCCCGATGAGACTGTCCACCAGGCTTGCACCTACGCCAACCAGCACCAAGACCAGGAGAGCTCTGGCCGTCCAGGTTACCATCCTATGTGGTGCGCCCATCAGCGCTGCAGAACCCGCGACCACAGCCGCGCCAAGGGCGCCGCCCAATGTGCCCCACAGCGTGATCCCCCCTGAGCTGCCCACAGGTAGCCGCCGCCAAGTCAAAATGGAACGCGGGGCCTGTCCGCCCAACACGCCCAATTCCGTGCCCCAGGTGTCGGCAGTCACCGCCACCAGCGACGCCACGTACAACACGTACCACACCGGCTGAGGGAAGTAGTGCCACACCAGCAAAAGGATGCCAGCCACACCTCCGTTGGCGAAAACCTGACCAAAGTCACGTGGCCCCACTTTGGCAAAAGCGTTGGCGACAAGAAGCTGCTTGCGGTGCTCGCCCAAACGCGACAGCAAGCTGGACAGAACGAAGAAAGTGAGAATAGGGACTGCGAACGGCCACCGCCCCACGCCAAACACAAGGGTGGCCAGAATGAACGTGAGTGCAGCGCCGCTTGCCTTCAAGAAGCCGGCTCGGACTGAGGCCACCGCCACCACCAAGGCAAGCCCCAGGCCGGCACTGAACGCCAGACGGTCAGGTCCAGTGTGGGTGAGCATGTAGTGCATGACAAAAGCAGCGCCGAGCGGCACACTCAAGTTGTCAGAACCGAGAGCCGAAACCGCCTCGCACATGGTGGCTACTACTGCCACAACAGCTGCCACCCAGAGAGTCAGGGGCAACCCAAGGACAATTCCCTCACGTGGCCCAAGCAACAGCAGACTTCCCACCACCACCGCGAAGGTAACGAGAAACATGGTGGTGGAGCCCTCCACGGACTTTTTCTCTGCACCCAGAAGATATTCACGCGGATGCGGCAAATTCTCGCCAACCACAGCCGCGGCAGCGTCTGCAAAAGCCATAATCAGCATGGCCGCTACAAATACGGTCTTATGGCTCTGCCACAGCACCGCCAGGAGGATCAGAAAGGCCAGCGGATAGAACACCGTGCCGTAGGTCCGCCGGTTAGTGCCGTGCATGCTCTTGAAAAAACCCCTCTGCACGCCCACCAGGTTCACCACCACGAACACCCCGCCGAGCAGCGCCATGGGCGCGGCATGGCGAAAAATGAAGGGCGTACCCGCTACCAACACGCCGGTGAGCACGTGCACGGCTTTGCGTGTGATCTCCGCAGAACCGCCCAGCAATCGCCGCACCACCTCGGCAAGCCCAATCAGTGCTACCAGGGCGAAGAAGAAGATCGGCAGAAGTACCCAGTCGGACAATTGGTCTCCACAATTCATTCTCTGAATGACCGATGCTCGTGTTGCAATTCTACTGAAATATTTTCTCAAAATCAACCCTTATTTGGCCAGACTGGCCGGCGCTCTTTTCCTGCCGCCGCACCAGGTCACAAGTTATCCACATCCCCTAACTCGCCAAAATCCAAAGAAAGCCACAGGGTGCACACTTTTCGGACATATCGCCCAGTCCACAAGGCCCGCACCGGCTCCCTGAAGAAAAGCGATGGTAGTCGCGTAATGCATTGTAAAACCAATAAAAAAAGGACTGCTTTAGGCAGTCCTTGTACCCTATGCAACAACTCTCTCTTGCCCACCGTCAAGAGGGCTGAAAAGCCAAGCCCACCGGAGCCTCAGGTTATCCACATTCTGTCCACGCCTTTCTTTCCCCCGGACAACCCTAGGAATAGAACCTCGTGGCTATTCGGAGCGTACCAGTTGATAGTCACCTGTCCCAGTACGATCCGCAAACACGAAGCGCCGGTTGAGATGGCGATAGTACCAGATTTCGTAGGCCGGATTATCGAGCTGAGTTGGCTCTCTTTCCACGTCGGTCGGGGGACCGTAGATGATGTAGATGCGCCCGCGGTCTGTCTGCCACCCGTCTTGCTCGCTGGTCAAGACCGTGAACTGACGGTTGGCAAAGTCCACCCGGCGGAAGAATTCCTCGCGCAGCTCGTTCCGCTCCGTGCCAGGGGTAGGGTCACGTCGTCGCCAAAAATCCTCAAAAAGCATTTCGCGTTCGCTTGGCGTGGCAGCCAACATGGCGTCGATGTCCTTCTTCCGCGCCACGTACCGCAATTGCTCAATGGCAAGGTCGATATTGGTCTCTCGCACGCTGAGCGTACCCCACTGCACCACAAACCGCGCTTTGGCGGTTGCTCGTCCCCCTCTGCCGCGCGCCTCTACCACCAGCTCGTACCTCCCCGGCTGCTGCACCATGCCCCGCAGATTCATCGTCAAGGGGACAACCTCTTTGCTGGCCTCCAGGGTCATCTGCTCCCGGAACACGCTTTGCTGCCGGTTGTCAAGGACCTCGTACCGGACTTCTATCGAATCAGCACGAGCAGGGGGATAAACCTCGCAATAGGCTTTGAATTGGGATTTGGGGGAACTGAAAGTGCGCAGAAGATTAGGTCGCAGGTACACGAGGCGTTCATCCACCATCTTGAGCGTGTCCGCAAACACAATGTCGCTGAGGTGAACCCTCGTGCGGGTGAAATCGCGCAGTTCCACATCCCGCCTCCGCTCCAGGGTCTTGCGCGTGTCCAGATCGGTGAGGCCGATACTCACCTGGTAGCGCTGGGGCTCCAGATCGAACTGCACCCATTCCGTGGTAACGGCAGTCCAAGAATTTGTCTCGGCAAATGAGCGCACTACTACCTTGCCCGTTCTCGTGCGAGAAGCAAGCAGATTCCTCTTGCGATCATACACTAACACGTGGACCTCGTAGCTGGCCACGAATGAGTCGGGCTCGAGCTTTACAAACTGCAGCACGTCATTCGCAAAGGAAACGTAGACGTCGAGCCGGCTCTTGGAAGAGTCGCTTGATGCAAAGTTAAACAGGTCGTAAGCGAATAGCGCGCCGCCGAACATGGGCTCGCCGCCAGGCCTGAACCGTTCCGGTGGCGGCATTTCCACTTGAGCTCTGCTTACCTGCAGGCATCCCCCGAACGCAACAAGCGCTACTGCGGCGCCAATTATCCACGGCCTTACTGCGTTGCGCAACGTCATTGGCTATCTCCTGTTCGCATCCTGCAAAGAGTGTAGGGCGCAAGCTCGCTCTAGGAGGCAAGGGCCTCCAGCACCTGGGCGGCCACCTCAGTGCGCTCCTTGCCAAAAGGCGGCATCAGGTAAATGCCTTGCACGCGGTCACGAAAACGGCGCAAGGTCTCCTGCGCCGTGAGGATTCCCACCTCGCGCGCCTCCTCCTTGCTCTTGGCGTGCCGCATGCGTTCAGCGACCGCCGCGCACACATGAACTCCTGGCACCTCGTTGTTGAGAAACTCCACCATGCGAAAGCTCATCAGCGGCATGATACCCAGCAACAGGGGGATGCGGCAGTCGCTAATCCGCTCCAAGAAGTCCGCGAAGAGCTCATCGTCGAAGACCGGTTGGGTAAGGGCAAATTCGGCACCGGCCTCAATTTTTTGCCTAAAACGCTCCAATTCCCGTTCCAAATCCGGCGCCGCGGGGTTGACGCCTACTCCAATGAGGAATGAGGTGCAGGAGCCAATTTGATTGCCAGCAATATCGGCACCACGGTTAAGCCCGGCGATGATGCGCGTCAGACCGATAGAGTCCACATCGAACACCGCGGTCGCACTTGGGTAATCGCCCAGCTTGGGTGGGTCGCCGGTGATGGCCAGAATGTTGCGGATGCCCAAGGCGTGCGCGCCCAAGAGGTCCGATTGAATGCCCAATAGATTCCGATCACGACAGGTGTAGTGCAGGAGGGGCTCAACCCCCACTTGGTCATGAATAATCTTTGCCAGGGCCATGGGGCACATCCGCGCGGAGGCACGCGGCCCGTCCGGAATATTGACTGTGTCAATGCCCAGGTCGCGCAAGCGAGCCACGCTGTGCAGGACCTCTGTGGGGTCGCTGCCCCGTGGAGCCAGCACCTCCACTGAGATCACAAACTTCTTGCCCAGCTTCCGCCCAAGGGCCGATTTTTCCTCGGGTGGCTTGGCCTCGGCTTCCGGCGCCTTTTCCACCCTTTGGGAAACGCCTACGCTGGGATGGCGCGGAATCGCCGCACGCACGGCGTTGACCACTGCGCGAATGTGCGCGGGGGTGGTGCCGCAACACCCACCCACGATGCGCGCCCCGGCGGCAATGAACCGGCGCGCAAACTCAGCGTGGTACTCTGGCGACGACAGGTAGATGTATCTGCCCTCCACCAGGCGGGGCATTCCGGCATTGGGTTGGGCAGAAATGCGGGGCGCTCCGGCCTGGTGCATGCGCTGCACCACCTCCAACATCGGCTGCGGCCCCACCGAGCAGTTGGCACCCACCACATCTGCCCCCTCCTCCATGAGCCGCGACGCCACCTTTTCCGGCAACGCACCCAGCAACGTGCGGGCGTCGTCGCCAAAGGTCATCTGCGCCACCACTGGCCTGTCGGTCAAGGCTCGCACCGCACGCAGCGCCACCACGATCTCATTGAGGTCGGCAAACGTTTCCAACAGAATGAGGTCCACATCTCCGTCCAGCAGGGCCTGTGCCTGCTCCCGAAAAGCCGCCTCTGCCTCAGCAGGGGTAACGGTGCCATAGGGCTCCAGTCTCACACCGAGCGGACCTATTGCACCGGCCACAAAGACCTCATCCCTGGCCACGTTGCGCGCCAGCTCGGCGCCGGCGCGGTTGATCTGGCCCACCAGATGGTCGAATCCATGCGGCGCGAGCTTGAAACGATTAGCCCCAAAGGTGTTGGTCTCAATGATCTGTGCCCCCGCACTCACATACTCCCGGTGAATCTCGCTCACAAGCTCCGGTTGGCTCAGATTCAGCTCATCGAAACACCGGTTGAGGTAGATGCCGCGGGCATAGAGCATGGTGCCCATGGCACCGTCACAGACCAACACCCCCTGCTCAAGCCGTGTCAGGAAATCTTGCCCCACGACTTTTTCCCTTTACATTTCCTGGACATCAGCTCAGAATTCGGCGCCAAGAGACCAATAGTAGCGCGGACTGGAAGACGTGGCATAAAGGTCCGTGGGCCAACCCACGTCGAATTGCAGCACCAAGAACCCGATGTTGGCCCGCATGCCGAAGCCGAAGGCCATTTTCAAGTCCTCCAGCTTGTAGAAGCCGCTGGGCGAACGCGTGAATGCGACGAATCGCTCGCCCCGATATCGGGCCCCCGCCACGTCCACAAACAGCGCGCCGCGGATGTCCTCAAAACCGATAGGGAGCGGCCAACCCATGAGGAAATAACGAATGAGAGGAAACCTGAACTCCAGGTTGGTGAGCAAGAAGGAGTTCCCTGCGAGTTCGTAGTAGCTCCCTCCGCGGAAAGGCATCTCAAAGGAGGCGAAGTAGATATCCTCGATGTTGTTGACCCGTACATAGCCACCAGCAAACTCGCGGTTAATCCAGTTCTCCACGCCGCCGACAAAGAATTGCTGCGGTTGCTTGCCGCCACTTGCCCCTGCGGCGACCCGCACAACAAAGTTGTATTCCTTACCCACTTTGTAGTACCGACGCCAGTCCAGGCGCGCGGTGAGAAACTCCGCGCCGTGCTTGCCGAAAAGGCCTGGGCTCCCCATTAGGCCCACAGCGCTCCGACGTCCGTTCACCGGGCCTGTGATCCCCCACAAAGAGGTGTCGTCAACCCAGGACAGGCCTAACAGCACAAAGCGCCGTCTGGTATTGGGCAGGTACCCGATCTCCTCGAGGAACGCCTGATCTTCCTCGGAGAAATCCAAATAGTCACGGTCGATGCCCACAAAGCCGGCGCTGAAGTCAACCCGGCGGTACCGCGAAAGGGGCAGGCTCAGGTAAGTGCTCAGCCCATAGTTTCGGTCTCGGATGATGCCGAGGTCGTAGGAAAAGAAAAAGTAGGCATTGTGATAACCGCCCACACCGATATCCAGCCTGCGAGGCAAGTAGAAATAGGTGACCATGTAGTCAGAGTTACGGAAATCATAGAACAGATTGGTGTAGATGTTGATGCGGTGATTGCCAAGCACGTCAGAGAGCGCAAGCTGCGTGGTGCCCTGCACGCCGAAGTATTGGCTGTACTCGGCTGTTCCGTAGATTATGTCCGGCGAAAACTTCACCTGGTAGTCGTGCACGCGATAAGCACCGGTTTCGGTCCTGATTTCGGCAGAGTCCAAAACTACCTTCTTGAACTCTGGTTCGGACTCGATAATGGCGTCCGCGAATTTCTCGTCAAAGACAAAGTTCCTGTACTTGTTCTCGCGTTCCCCGAGACTGGGGCGCAGGTCGACCAGGCGCGTACGCTCACTTTCGCGCCTTTCCCTTTCCTTTTCCTGCCGCTCCATCACCCTGGTAAAAAGAGCCGTCTTCGCCGGCGTGATGGAATGAGGTGCAATTTCCAGCGGATTGCTCAGCAGATAGAGGTCATAGCCGCCATTGTAGAAAGCCGTGAAAGCCAGTCGCGTGCCGTCCCCCCTCCAGCTGGGCTGGAAAACGCCAGTCAACACGTCGGTGATCGCCCACTCCTCGCCGGTAGCGAGGTCCTTGAGGTACAGGTTGGTGATGCCAGTGCGGTCGCTGGTGAAGGCGATACGCTTGCCGTCTGGAGAATAGACCGGGGTGCGCTCCACGAAATCCGTCGTGGTCAGCCTGGTGATGGAATTGTCGGTTAAGTTGAGCTCATAGATATCAAAATTCTTGTAGGCTAACTCGTGGGGACGCAGGTCGCCGGCCAATGTTGGGTCTACAAAAGGACCACGATCGCTCGCGAATACCAGCTTGGTCCCATCCGGCGACCAGGATGGTTCCACGTCGCTGAACAGGTCGTCGGTGAGCTTGCGCAGCTGTTCGGTCTGGAGGTCGACGGTGTAGATATCACCCTGGCCATGGTAGGTGCCGGTGAAGGCGATCTGGCTACCGTCCGGGCTCCAACTTGGGTTGAAGGCACCATCGAGGGGGAAGCGCAAAGTGCGCACAATCTTCCGCTGCTTTACGTTCACGATGTGCAACACATCCCCTTCCCCAGCTTTGGACCCGAACACAATCTGTTCGCCGTCCGGCGACCAGCTGATATTGGGCCCCTTCAGCCAATGCAGCTCCTCGAGGTTAGCCGTCTTCTGCCCACTCACCAGTTTGGCCAGGATCTGCCCATCCACCGCGCTCATCAAGTAGACGTCGAAGTAGTCGGAACGGTCGGACAAGAAGGCAATCTTGTCTCCCTTCGGACTGAGGGCGGGGCTTGTGTTGACAAAATTGCGATCCTTCTTATGGTCGGTGAGACGCTTGGCAATGTCCTCTGGCTCGCGATGCGAGCCGATATCAGGCCAATAAAGCTCCTTTACCCATTTATGCCACCGCTTCGATAGGTCTTTGGCATCGACACCCAATGCCTGCTTCAAACCCCGGTCTACGCTCTTGCTGACCTTGATCTTGCCCAGGAGCTCGCCGATCTTTTGCCCCCCATACCTGTCGCTGATGAAGAGGAGGACTGACTGCCCCCCCTTGTAAGCAAGAAACCCGCTGAGCATCTCGATCTCAGGCAGATATCCATTGATGGCCGCGTCGCGCATGTACATGTCAGATTCAAAGTCCCATCCCCGACTCTCGTACTCGGCCAAGCCCTCAATCAGCCAAAGCGGCAACTGCAGCCGAGTGAGGCCGGTGATGATGGATTGAACACCGCTGCCGTAGACCATTTGCAACATCACTGCGTGCGTCAGCTCATGGTGCACCACATGGCGCAGTCTCTCCCACTCTCCGTCGTACGGCACCACAATGCGGTTCTTAAAAAACTCGGTAAAGCCCCCCACTGCCTCGTCTGGGGGAGACAGGTCGACATTCGTCTGACCGAAGTCATTGTGCGAGTTGTGCACAATGATGGTGATGCGGTCGGTGAGCTCGTAGCGAAAGTCCTTCTTGAGGGAGCGGTAACTTTGTTCGGCCACTTCAGCCGCGAACTCGGCGATGCGCTGCCCCCCTTCGGTGAAATAAATGTTAAAGTGTTCCGACTGCAGGTATTGCCATTTGAAGTTGGTGTACTGCACCTTGTTCTTGCCAAAGTATTGCGCCGGGGCATCTGCAGCCGCCAGCGCTACGAGGCAAAGGAGCGAAAACAGGCGGATGAATTTCATCGTCACACTCCTCATTTCGATGTGGCCGCCATGCTCGGCGCTTCGGTCAACCTGAGAGACCTGCAATCTCCTTGCCAGCGCAAGGAGCGCGCTGGACCCGCGCTCGTGCCGAAAAAAGCACGCTGCCAGGTGCAAATCCTGCAGCCACATCCGCAAAAAACCTTACCACCCCACGGTTAGCACTCACTGATCTATTGTACCAAATCCCTCGCTAAGAATCAAGAGGAATTTGGGCATCGGGACAGGCGAGCTAATAGACTCGCGAAACCACTTTCGGCACCCCGCGCGTGCAGGCCCGCCCGCTCAACCCCACTGTACCGGTGTTGAGCAGGGGCCTGCGCCTCAGCCTATTCCTCTGGGCCATTCAATGCAGCAAAGAGGGGGCTCCCCTCCACGCACTTGAGCATACGAACCTGCCGGCGGCGCCAATGTTTGAAACACCCTAACCTAGCTCTTCCTGCGGCACGGTTGTGCTCTCCTCACAGCCATCAATGACTTGCAACTTCTTTCCATCCCGACCAAGCGGGCGCATCCACGGATCCCAGCACCTACTCACCAAGGGATTAGACCTAAGAGGGGTCCCGAATGCATCCCGCCACTTGAAACCGCCCCGAAAGCCACGCAGTTCCCTGAGTGGGAAGCGCCACAGGGGCACAGGTCGCCAGTGGCCGTCTGTGTGCGGAGAAAACTCTTGACAGACAAGGGCGGGGTGCTGTATATTTGTGGCAACCATCCCCGTTGGCAAGTAGGACTAAAGGAAGGGTGCTATGGCTAGAAGTAAGAGCAAACAGAAACGTCGTCGGATGAAGCTGCAACAGAAGCGCAAGGCGCGGAAGAAGCGGGCCAAAGCTCTGCGGGCAACGCAGGTCCAGCAAGCTACCTCTCCCGAAGAAGCCTAAATTTCTACTCCGTAGCACCACCGTGCGCCTATAGTCTAAACGAAAAGAACGGGCTGGCGTGCACCTTCTTGTTCTCAACCGACCCTGGGCCATACCGCGGGGGCAGGGGCCTGGGGTCTCGCAGTGCATCAGCCATCACGGCGCGCGTGGTGTGGGCGTACATGTGCCGGAAGGAGTTGGTCTATTTCTCTCGTTTCGGCCGGAAGGAAAGCTGATCGGAAGGGGCCCCGATACCTTCCGAAAGCGCGCAAGACGCCCATTACGCTCTGACCGTGGGCAGAGAAAACCGCCTCCACCTTCTCTGGGTTAGCATCGATGAGGGGAACCCGGACTTTGCTGTTCTCCGGCAGGCGGTGGGAGAGATTCGCTATAGGACTTGTGCCACCCTGGCCGCAAGCGCGCATAATGAACTGCTGGTACAGGTCCAAGCACATCCCGACCCGAGCAATGATAGAGTACTGCTCCAGCTCTTCCCCAGCTAGCCTTGTGTGGCTACCGTCCACGTGTGTGATGCAGCCAGGCGGCTGGTGCAGACCCTCCTGGAGGAAAAACTGGGGACGTCCCACGAAATAGTCACCTGGCGTGCCTGCCGGGAGGCGTTTTCGTGCCCCACCAACGTCTATTTCTATCGCCTCGCGGCCAGGCCGATTTCGGGCGTGATCGGGCAGCACGTGGTAACCGGAAAGATTCTCTTAATGCGGTGAGGGACTTGGGCGAATGCGAAGGGCTCACTTGCCCACTTGGGTGAGTGGGAAGTTGGCAGCACTGGAGCTGACCTCCAGGCCCAAGCGCTCGGTAGAGAAGGTAAGGGTCCGAAGAAAAGGCGTGTGCCGAAATCAGCAGGTCATGGAGCTGCATTCAGACCAGGGCGGCAAGACCATGACTGCGGGAGGCAAACGGTCGCCATCCAGAACACCCTTCGGCAGGATACGTCTGGGCGGCACAAGCTGGCCGGGCCGGGCGTGAGGAGGTCGCTCATTTCGCCTAAGCACGCACGGGCACTCCGACCCGCCGGTCATGGTCTAAGACAAGGCCGCCTGGCACCTGTCACGTGAACCGAGACCCTTTCTTGCACCAAGCCCCGCTGCGCTGTAGGAACGCGAGCGTGCGCGCTGTCGCGGACTCCTCTGCGCACACTCCCGCAAAAAGGTCCCACGGAGCTTCGCCCCCCGACTTGCATGGGCCGTGAAGTCCTGCGCTTACTTCGGCAGCCGGCTCAGAACGGCCGCATCATACGCGGCTGCTGGCTCGGAAAGATGCGCGCAAGCACCTCCCGTAAGTTGCCCCCCAAGAGGTTAGTGATGTCTCTGTCGGGAAAGCCGTCGTCCTTCAACGCCACGGTGAGTTCAAGCAGCCGATCCAGCTCGTGGAGGCGAAGGGGACGCCCGTAGTCGGGATAGATGGTGAGGTTCCTCAGGCCGACCCGCTGCTCCATCTCGCGCACGAGCGAAACCGCCTGGGATGGCCCCGCATCCACATCGTACGGCAAGGCAAGGAGACCACCATTGTCCTTCAGCTCTTGCACCAACGAGTCGCTCACCGCCCCCCTGGCTGCCACGACCACTGGGGCCTTGCTCGCTGCCAGGACTTGACAAACAACCGGCTCGGGGAGGTTCTGCAGAATGAGCAGCATCTTCTGCTCGTTGGCAATGGCGACCGCCTTTTTGCCCAGCTCCGTCAGCCCGCTGTGGTCGACCCAGCTGCCGTCGCAGCCGTCCAGGATAACAAAACGGGCACCGAGCTTCCCCGCTGCGGAAAGAAACTGCAGGTCCCCGTGGACGCTGCGCGCGCCGGCTAACCCCACAAACGCGGCTGTCTTTTCCCGCCGTGAGCTGAACATCATCGCCATCGCCCTGTCCAGCCGGGCGGGGTCTCCTACCTCCTTCGACGCCTGCTCCAGGGATCGCACCACGTTAGTCAACTGCTCAGACGGCTTGAGAAGCGAGTCGAACGGCACCGTCACGAACTGGAGGTCGATCCATTCCTCCTGCAGCGAGTCGAGCACCGCCATACCAGGGGTGTAGGGTATAGGGTGAAGGTTAGCAATCACTGCCGACTTGTGTATGTAGCGCGGATGTCGGTGCGCGACGATGAGCTCGCCTTGGTGGTCGGCGATCAGTAGCGCCGCCTTGTACACAAAGCGCGCCACCTTTCCCATGAGTTCGGCGTCGATTTTGTGCGCATCGTCGCCCGGCTGGTGGTAGTCAGGATGAGCATCAAAGGGAGAGGTCATTAGCGCGAAGGCCGGAACGCCGCGCGTGATGAACGGTGTGTGGTCGCTCCCCCCGGGGCCGCCACGGCTTGGCTCCAGGAATTCCAGCTCCTCCGGAGCGATGTTCTCCTTGATCAAGCCCCACAATTCCGGCGCATAGTAGATGCCGGGAAAGCCCAACTTCTTCCCCAGCCCCACCATGTCCATGTTCAGATTGGCCACGGTCTTTTCAATGGGGAAGGTGGGGTGGTCGGCGTAGTAGCGCGAACCAAGTAAGCCGCGCTCTTCCCCACCCCAGCATGCAAACACGATGCTTCGGCGCGGTTGCACACGGTTGCGGGCCATGACCCGGGCCACCTCCATGACTGCTGCCGCACCGGAGGCGTTGTCGTCGGCGCCGTTATAGACTTCGCCATACTGTACCCCAACGTGATCCAGGTGCCCACCCAGAACGACCGCTTCTTCGCGCAACACCGGGTCACTCCCGCGCAGCACGGCAATCACGTTTTTGCCCTTGCGCTGGGCGTCAAACATTACCTTCACCGCCAGTTCAGCCTTTTTGCCCGTGGGACGCGAGAGGGGCTTCAGCTCTTTGTCCAGCCTCTCCTGCTCATTGCGCATCCGGCGTTCGAAAGCCCGCTTGTTCTCGTTCTTGCCCGCAAGCAGGAACTGCACCACCCGGTCAGAGACGGCAAAGGCGATAAAGCCCGGCTTGTAGTTCCCAGGGCTCAGTCGCCAGCGGCCCGCGCTTCGATCTTCTTCGCGGAAATGGGCACACATCAGCATCCCGACAGCACCGTGTTGTTGCGCCGCCCAGGCCTTGGCGCTGTCGCTGGCCACCTCCCTCCACTTCTCCTCCTTCTCCCCCGGAAAGCCGTGCATGACCAGCACTACCTTACCTCGGGTGTCCAGGCCCGCGTATTCATCCAGCCCTTTGTCGGGGGCGCTGATCCCGAACCCCACGAACACCACTTCCGCGTTGACCTTTCCTCCGCCCGAGTAGGGCATCACACGAAAGTCTTCTTCGTGGAAATAGAAGGTGCGGCCCGCTATCTTGAACGTTGGCACTTCAATGTCCGCCTGGTAGAATTCGAAGGGGAATTCCTGAAAGTAGCTCCCAGCATCACCTCCAGGCTCCAATCCCCACTCTCGGAAATGCGCCGCAACCCAGGCCGCTGCTTTTTCAAATCCTGGTGTGCCTGTGTCCCGTCCTTGGAGCGCATCGCTGGCCAGGTAGGTCACGTAGGACTTTGCAGTTTCCCCATTCGGCAGCTCCTGCGCGCCGAGGCCTACGGTCATCAGCGCTGCCAAGAGTGCTGCCCACACCTGAACCTTTGTCCTCAGCATCTTCGTCATTTATGCACCTCCACGCCTTCACTCACCGTGTTAGTCAGGAGTCACTCCTTGCGGTAGACGATCTTGCCCGCTACGATGGTCAGCACCACTTCAGTAGTCAGAATCTCCTGGGGTTCTGCACTCAGGAGGTCTTTTGACAGCAGAATCATGTCCGCATATTTGCCCGGCTCTATGGAACCCTTCAGGTGCTCTTGGAATTCCCCGTAAGCGGACCCTAGCGTATACAGGTAGATTGCCTCCTCGATGGTCAGCCGCTGGTCCGGAAACCATCCCTCCTGCGGCTGCCCGCTCTCGATGTTTCTTCTGGTCACGGCGGAGTAGAGGCCGCGCATGGGGTCCAAGGGCTCCACCGGCCAATCCGTGCCAAAGCAGATCCTGCCTCCGACATCAAGGATGCGCCTCCAGGCATAGGCACCTTTGCACCGCTCGTGACCGATGCGCTGTTCTGCCCACCGCAAGTCCGAGGTGCAGTGGGTCGGTTGCATCGAAGCAAGGACACCTAGTTCTGGCAGTCGGGGGATGTCCGCCAGCCTGAGCACCTGGGCGTGCTCCAGGCGGTGACGTCGCTCACGGACCCCGAAGCGCCGCACTGCTTCCTCAAAGGCGTTGAGCGCCATCCAATTGGCGCGCGAACCGATACAGTGCAGTCCCACCTGAAAGCCGAGGCTGTCGGCGGTGCACACCATAGCCGTGAGCTTTTCCTGGTCAATCTGCGGCATGCCTACATTGCCGGGGTCATCATCATACGGGTCGAAGAAGTAGGCCGTGCGCGAGCCAAGGGTACCGTCCACAAAGCCCTTGAGCAGACCTAAGCGGATGTAGCGCCCATCGCAGAAAGGCTGGTGTTCCTTTTTGGCCGCGAGGAGCCAAGCCGGGTCAGAGGCAAGCGCAAAGTCCATCCACTCAGTCACCCGCACGGTGAGCTCTCCCCGATCCAAGAACTCGCGGTATAGGCGCACTGAGCCTATCCCGGAATTGTCCTGAATGGAGGTTACACCTAATCGGCGCGCTTCCGCCAGGGCCTTTTTTAACGCTTCCCGCTCCTGTTCAGCCGTGAGCGGCGGTATGAGGCGCGCCACCAGCGAGGCGGCGGTCTCCTTGAGGATCCCCGTGGGCTCCCCTGTGGACGGGTCGCGGACAATCTCCCCACCCTCCGGATTGGGCGTGTCACGATTAATGCCGGCGCGCGCCAAAGCAACGGAATTCGCCCAGCCCACATGGCCATCTACTCTCGTCAGGAACACCGGATTGTCAGGGCTGACCCTATCCAACAACTGCCTGGTCGGCCACACGCCCTTATTGAACAGCGTGTGGTCCCAGCCGCGGCCGGTAACCCATTGCCCCGGTTCCACCTCGGCCACTCTCGCAGCCACACGTTGCTGCACCTCCTCAGGCGTGCGGCACCCATCCAGCACCACCTGCAGCAGCGCCGCGCCGCCACTGCGAAAGTGCAAATGGGCATCGTTGAACCCGGGCAAGAGCAACTTCCCGGCAGCATCGATGACGGTGGTCCTCGCCCGCTGGTACTTGGCCACGCGCTCTGTCGTGCCCACGGCCACGATCTTGTCGCCGCGCACGGCTACTGCCTCCGCGACCGGCTGCGCTTGGTTGACTGTCCACACTTTGGCGTTAATGACAATCAGGTCCGCGCCAGGCCTACACCCGGCCGCCAACACGCAGAGAAGCACTGAGA